>JAHIRM010000026.1 GCA_018818595.1 Bacillota bacterium | reverse complement strand
TAGAACATACTTAGAATTAGATAATACTGAAGAAAACAGCCAAGCACTGTACAGTATTACAAAACAAATAGAAAAATCAATACTGGAGACGAGTGGAAATGAGATTGATTTTCCAAATCTTAATATTTTCCCGAGATTGGTAAAAGTATCTGAAGATACCCTTGATTCCACTTCTTATGACGACAAGGTTATTAAAATAATTGAGAAAATGAATTACGACGATTATATGGGAGACAATTATAAAGATTACTATAGTGATTTGGAGGCTGAGGATAACGATATAGATGAACTCTTTCAGTACTATAATCCAAAAATGTAATTGTTGTATGACTTCTTGTCAAAGAAATCGACTAAAAAGTGAGTTGCGAATTTGAGGAGGAAATATGAATTTTATTATTGATGGAAACTTATCACATTTAGCAAATTATGATAATCTGTTAAAAACTGTTAGCGATGTATATATTCAGTATGCGACATTATTTGGAACAGATACTATGAGTAAAATAAAGTTATATATTGATAATGTAGCCAATTTTGAGAAAGCTAATTCAGGATATACTCCTATGATAATCCCTATTTTTAATGAATACTTATTTGTAAAATTAGGCATCCCAGATTTTGGTGATACAGCGAAAATAATCTATCAATTTTCACACGAACTTGCACACTATGTTTTCTATTCTCTAATGGGATTTGATAAACCGTTTGCTGATTATGAAGAGGAAGTAATATGCACAGCATTTTCTTTATCAATGATTAAAAAAAAATGTAAACAAGACGTATTCGAAAATTATTGTAATTATGTTAATTCTGTTGAGGAAGAACAATATAGGGATGGATATTCATTGGGGATTGATTACGAATTTAATTTACATAATCTAAAGATACGGTTAAAAACCAAAGCTATGGAATATTAGCGTTTTGATATTAAATTGTATGTAATACTTTTACACAGAGCAATATTACAAATAACTATAGGAGTATTTCTTTCTCCCTAAGTGTGATACGTTGAGCCGTATCATAAGTAATTGCAACTTATGTTATAAACCTCATAACAAAAAGATTTAACTTTCTTAGATTATGACATAATTAGTTAATTTGAATATAACAAAATATATCTGGACAGGGGGTCAAATCGCCTCAGCTGCACCATTTAGACCCGTATCCCGAGAAACAGCAGTATTCGCATACTGTCTATGTGTTCTCGGGTTTTTGTTTTATAAATGCCCTCATTTTTAAACACTTTTTCAAACAAAAAGAGTTGTTAAAATTATGTTGTAATAGGGGTTTTTTGAAGAAATAATTTTTTAGTATTTTCAAAGAATTCATTCTACATTTTTTAAACATTTACATTGTATTTGTGCTATTTATGCTACAATTTATATGGGGCAACGATTAGTTGCTAAAAAGCAATAAATATGTCATATTCATTTTTCGTGTCTTTTGGTATACTTATGACAAGGAGTTGATAACATGGAATATATAGCTAAAAAAATACAAGAGTTAAGATTAAAACATAATATGTCTCAAGGTGATCTAGCAGATAAACTTGGTGTAAGTAGACAAGCCATAAGCAAGTGGGAAAGAGAAGAGGGATTACCTGACTTGTATAATATCAAGAATCTCGCTAAAATATTTAAAGTTTCTGTTGATGAGTTGGTGATGGATGGCGGTAATATAATTATTGATTATCGAAATAAAAAATCTGTTGTTTTAATGTCAATACCAATGGCGATTATTTTTCTTGGGATACTCGTGTTATTGTTTTTTACGGTAGCGTATGGAGTTGCTATTATAGGAGATATTTTTACGTTAGGAAGAATGGTATTGTATAACAATCTTCAATGGGTCTTGGTACCAGTTGGACTGATGATTTCAATAGCATTGTTGGAAACATTTTTCAATCTACTATCCAATCATAAAGTGAACTTAAGTAGATTATTGAGTCTCATATTGTATTCATTGGTACTTGCTATTTCACTAGCAGCTCTATTGGAATTTGAAATAACTGGATTTTCAACTATTTTTCTTTATATCTTTGGCTTTATTATTATATCTGTTGGCCTAGTTGGAGTAATTCTTTTTCAGACAGACATTCGATTACATACTGGTATTAGAGATAAAAAGCCTGTTAGGATTACTTTGAAGGGGCTTAAGGCAATTGCATTGTCATATATTTTAATATTTGCCTTATCGGCCACAGAAACATATATATTTACTAAACCCTTGAATTATTTATATAACTATACATCCAGTAGCGTTGATGATAGCTTTTATATGCACGTGAGTCAAGATGATTCAAACACTGATATTAGACATTTTAGTATTAATATTGATTATCTAGTGCAGTTAGATCAGAATATCCAAAACCCTTATTTGAAGGTATACATGAGTGACAATTTGATAGCGGAGGGAATCTTAATCAATAGTATCAATGGAGATTATAACTATGTGTTTGAATTAGAACAAAACGATTATGAATTGCCGATGATTCTTTTAGATGAGGAATATAGTACACCAATTGAAATTAAATGTGTCGTAACCTATGAATTAAACAGCATCTTGAACACAGAAACGATATTTCCAAGTTTTCGGGAGAACAGAACGGTAATGGGGTTTGCTAAAGCACAAAACTTATGGATATGGGACTACAAAGATTATATTCCTGAATAATCAGATAGAAAAATCTAGTAATTAAATAATAGTAGAGCGCTGAAAATAGCGCTCTATTTATAAAGCTAGTTCAGCCCGCAACCCGAGGACGATGTAGTATTTCATATGCTTCATAAATAACCTCGGTTTTTTGTTTGGAGAAAAATATCATTTTATGGAGTTTTTTCGAATATATTTTTGAGAATTTACAACAAATTAGTTAAATGATTGCGACTCAGACAAAAACAATTTATCTTGCAACAATTTCAATAATATCAAAAGTGAATGTGTTATAATTTTAAATAAGTTGATAATTCCACTATAACGTAGAGCAAAGTCGCACATAGAGTGGTTTGAATTCTATCTACTAAAAGGTATTATACTATTGGGAGGTGCTAATATGAACATGAATGAAATAGGAATTTTTTTACAGTCACTTAGAAAGAGCAAAGGATTAACCCAACTTGAGTTAGCGGATATGTTGAATGTTTCCAATAAAACTGTCAGTAAGTGGGAAAATGGACTTGGGATACCTGAAATGTCGACTCTTTTGATGCTCTCAAATATTTATAATGTTTCAGTAGATGATATTCTTCGAGGATCTATAAAGATGCAGAAGAATGATGATAAACCCATTGAAAGATTTCAATACATCATACAAAAGAGTAAGCATCAATACTTTAACCATATGATACTTTGTTTTGGGATATTGCTACTTGGTGGGTTAACATTTTTTGTGACTGATAGTTTAACAAATTCTAGAAGCATTTCAATCATAATAACACTTGGATTCATTCTTTTATCTATCTTAATCCAAGTGTTTAACCTTGTTCGTGTACGTTATCAACTCATTGAAGTTGAGGGAAATGATACCTATAAATCATTCTTCCGTATAGTGTTATTTTCTAGTTTCTTTCTTCTTGGAATTGCACTGTGGTTAGCTATTTTTTCTTTTTTGAAAAATGCATCATGGATTGATCCGTCTTTGAACGCATTTTTCTATTCAGCGATATCTCCAGCATTAGCCATAGCTTTTATCTATACATTAGTTATTTATGGTATCGTTCGATTTTTTGTGAAGTTTTCATTTAATGTTCGACTATCTCGTATCAGTAGAATTTTTCTAGCAAGCTTTCTTCTTATCACTCTAGTTCCTTTTATTATACTAAAAGTCTTTTCTGCGAGAGATGTTGCAATTAAAATGGACTGGAGTGGAGTTGTAATGTCAACCTATCAGATTGAAACACAAGAAGACAGGTATTATACAATGCGTTTGTTTTGGCTTTTAGAAGAATCAGCTTCTCAAGGCATTCCTCCTTTAGAAGTGTATAATATTGTCATGCTACCTTATGAAAATGCAAGTGTTCCTTACGTGTACTACCATTTTACTTCACCCACAGATTATGAGCTAACTATTAGGTTGGAATATTTTGAAGACTTTTTGGGGCCCTTTGGTTATAGCAATTTTGATATTGATGATTCTACCGCAACGGCTTATTGGTTTGATATTAACGATGTTCAATTGGAATTTGAACTATATGGATATATTTTCATCAACTTGTTTCAAGTTTGGATTTATGCAGGTTTTGTTGTAATTCTTGTTCGAAAGTTAAGAAGAAAAAACTCTGAAACTGTCCAAATATAATTCCACACTGGAAATGCATGGGTTTTTGAACTAAAAAATATCTTCACCGTTTAAAATCGGTGAAGTGAAATATTATTATATTTTTTGAATCACAGTATTATTAACTGAAATTTAGCTAGTATACTAAATAAAGCCAAGATGTAACAAAAAGACACCCCTCCTTGAATTTTTTGTCTTGTGGTATTATAATAAAACATATAGGAGGTGTCTTTATGAAAATTGCCGTTAAAGTATGCAAAATATTCATGTTATTGCTTGGAGGGTTCTTCATTTTCATGGCTTTCGATTCTTTTGATGGCACGGATTCTGTTTGGAATATGATGGTGGAATTTCTAATGAATTCCTCACCAGGTGTTATATTGATAGCATTGACATTTATACTTTGGAACAAAGAATTATTACTTGGAATCATTATTCTAGTTGGCGCAGTTGGATTATTTTTCTTATTTAAGTTTTACCGTGATATCGAAGAAAAATGGATTACAATCTTAATTGTAGAAGTTCCAATGTTGACCGCCGGTGCTTTGCTTGTGTTTTCCAACCATAAACACTAAACAAGGCATAGCAAGAGAGTAAAACACAAATTTACAGGTAACCGAAGTTTTGTAGTATTTTCTTTTACTACAATATCTTCGGTTTTTTGTTTTTCATTTTTTCATTCTAAATAAAATCGAAAATCATCCTTGATTTACCTCTAATATATACATCAATTTTTCTAATTGTAAGGATATGAGTTAATGCAACTACAGGTTGATTGTTTATTTTTGTGGGTTGTAATAAAATAAAGTTAGTTAAGGATGGTATACTATGAAAACAAAATATTCAATTTGGGAAGTATTAAAATTTCATGTAAGAGGAATTAAACAAGAAAATTCGAGTTTTTTATTTTATATTTTTATCTTGTTTGCTTTATCTAAAGGAATTTTAACAATTGTTACTGTATTATTTCCAAGATACATTATCGATGCGATTGTGATTCAAAACACAAACAATTTATTTTTGTGGATTTCTATATATGGATTTTCAATGCTTATTTTAATGGTAGTGTCAACAATAACACAAAACATTTTTAGTGGTAATGCTATGGCAATCCATAATTTACAAGGTGGAATATTTTTTAAAAAATATCGACATGTATCATATCGTTATTTAGAAGATCCGACATTTCAAGCAAAAAGATCAACTGCACTTTGGGCAGCAATTGGGAATAACGATAGTGGTTATGAGGGAACATTAAGAAGTGTATTTGCTTTGTTGCCAGAAATATTATCAGTAATTGGACTAATAATATTGTTAGGTCTGTTTCGTCCTTTAATTGTGGTAGTTGCTCTTGTGTTATCATTCCTACAATATCAGTTTGATCTAAAAGGTAAGAAATACAAATTTGAGAATCGAGATGAACTTCGTGAAAGGGAGCGAAAAGCAGAGTACTTTTTTTGCACAGGACACGATTTTTCTTATGGAAAAGACATAAGAATCAACCAAATTCAAAAACAGTTTCATGCAAATCATCAAGAGAAGTCTAATATATATACAAGATTATTTAAAAAGCTCAATATTATTGGATTTAGGTTTACAATTCCAGGAATATTCTTTATCACAATAACCAACGGATTAACGTATTTGCTAACTGCAAATGCATATATGAGTGGGGAAATTTCAATTGGGCAAGTTTCATCAACGATATGGGCAACGCTTGCTATTACTTTAGGATTACAAAAAATGTTTACGTTATTGGCAAAAATTAAAGAGGATACAAGTTATACAAGTGAATATATGGCATTTCTTGAAAGTGATGAGTACTTTCCCAAACAAGTTGGAACTACGATTGATCTAGAAAAAGTTTCTATAGAATTAATCAATGTTAGTTTTAAGTATCCAAATTCTGAAAAGTATGTTCTTGAGAATATAAACTTAAAAGTAAGTTCTGGTGAGCGGTTAGCTTTAGTAGGTACAAATGGTTCTGGGAAGACCACATTAGTGAAATTGCTTAGTGGCTTTTATGAGCCAACAAAAGGAACTATTTTGATTAATGGTGTTGATTTAAAAACAATTGATTTAAACTATTATCGCAATAGATTGGCCGTTATATTTCAAGAGGTTTTAGTATATGCGGCATCCATTCTTGAAAACATTGTTGGATTAAGTAAGGACACTATAGAACACGAGAAGGCTATGAATGCATTAAAACTTGTAGGGCTATATGATAAGATTCAATCCATGCCACAGAAAGAACACCATGAATTACTAAAAGTCATTGATCCTAGTGGAACTGAATTAAGTGGTGGAGAAAAACAAAAATTATCGATTGCAAGAGCTTTATATAAAGAAGATACTTCAATTATAATTCTTGATGAACCAACAGCTTCACTGGATGCAATTGCTGAAAAAGAAATATACGAGAATTTTAAAACCCTGATAAACAATCGAACAGCAGTGATTATATCTCACCGTTTAGCGTCCACTAAATTTTGTGATAATGTTGCTTTGTTAGAGAATGGTAAGCTTCTTGAATATGGACCCCATGAAGAACTAATGAATAAAGAAAATGGGATATACAAAACAATGTTCATAACGCAAGGTAGATATTATCAAGAAGGAGCTGAAAAACATGAAACAATTCAAAACAGCATATAATATTTTCAAGTTTACCAATAAAATATCGAAAACATTTTATCTTGTGATTTTTGCACAAGCGATTATTAGAACAGGAAAAATATTGATTGGAGTATATGGTCTTAAATTAATCATTGATGGTTTAATTGCAAATGACTATATGATATCACTCCAGATGATATTAATCGTTTTAGGAGCCGAGTTACTGCTCAGTCTACTAGAAAAAAAGCTTGTTAGTGTACTGGAAATCAAAAAAGTTGAAATAGAGCAAAAAGTATATCAATCAATCAACCTCAAGCTAATGAACATTGATTACCAACATCTAGAAGACCCATATTACTTAGATCTTTCTGAACGCTCGAAATACTCTATAGAACACTTTAATGCACTGGATGATCTCTTTTCAAGTTTTGCCGATATTGCCTATTATTTGCTCGTTATTTTTTCCATGTTTGCAGTATTGATTACATTTAACCCATGGATATTATTGATTATTTTTGGCACTTTGGTGTTGTATACAATCAACTCGAAATTCTCATCAAAGCAAAATGTGTTAATATCCCAAAAATTAGGACCAATTAATCGCAAATTTAATTATTATCAAGTCATTGTATCAGATGTTTCAAGCGCCAAGGATTTTAGCATTTACCCGTTGTCAGATTTGATGTTTGATAAATACAATTATTTCTTAAAGGAAACAAATAAAGTATTTATAAACTACTTCTTGAAGAAGGGTTTTCATGGTTGTATATTCATAATTATTAGTGTTATTCAAATTGTTTCTATATATAGTTTAGTTGGATTTCAATCGATAGCTCTCAGCCTTGGTATAAGTACATTTGTTTTCTTAGTAGCAGCCGCAACTAAAACTTCGGAAGCTTTAAGTGGCTTTATAGCTAGTATATTTAGATTTCAAACATCATCTCAAATGCTGGGACCACTAGTAGAATTGATGAAATTGAAAGAATCTGAAGAACTTTATAAAGAAGGAGAAGTTGCTAATGTAATGAATTCATTGCGTTTTGAAAATGTATCATTTCATTATCCAAATCAAGAAAACATTGTTTTAAATGATATTTCATTTACAATTGATAAAGGTGAAAAGATAAGTATTGTTGGCTTGAATGGCGCGGGGAAAACAACATTGGTAAAGTTGATTTGTCGTTTATACAAACCAACTTCTGGTACAATCTACTGGAATGGTATAGATATCCAAAAGTATCAGTACAATTCATACTTAAGTCAAATTGCCGCTGTATTTCAAGATTTTAAATTGTTTGCTCTTACTTTATTTGAAAATATTGATATGGAATCGAATAACCGCGAAGAAGTATTACGTTGTATTAATCAAGCCGGTTTGAATGACAAAATTGCTAGTTTAGATGATGGCATTGACACATATCTTTCCAAACAATATCATGAGTTTGGAATCGAGATGTCCGGTGGGGAAATGCAAAAGTTAGCCATTGCAAGAGCGTTTTATAAAAACTCATCATTAATTATTCTAGATGAACCTACAAGTGCTCTAGATCCACTTGCTGAAGCTGAAATATATGAACACTTTAGTGAGCTAGTGGCAAATAGAACTTCTATATATATTTCACATCGTATGTCATCTTGTGTATTTAGTGACAGAATTATTATTCTTGATGAACATAAAGTACAAAAAATTGATACGCATAAGAATTTAATGAAACAAAAAAATTCAAAATACTATGAGTTATTTAATTCACAGGCAACATATTATCAAACAAGCGTTAATTCTTAATTCTAAAAATCGAATTTAATTTAAACATATTTGTGTAATTTTCAAGAAGATTTTACTTATATAAAACAAGAACCCAAATTCTATAAATTTAGGCTCTTGTTTTTTTATATAAATTAGATTCTCATTTTAAACTATTTAATAAATTCTCTTACTTCTGCTTGAATTGCTTTTGCAGCAATGTTATCAAGTGCGGTTCCTATTACTAAAATGTTGATTCCAACCTCTTTAAAGGCTTTATAATTTGTCTTGTTAATTCCGCCTTCAGCAATTGTTGGAACGCTTACAGCGCCAACTAATGCTTCAAGTCTTGCTTTCATAAATGGATGAATTTCTCCACCCTTTACGCCTTCATAACTCATGCCAGTCATCATTCCAATAAAGTCAACACCAATCGCTTCCATTTCTTTAGCTACTTTTGCAACTTCTAAAGGAGTTTCAGCTGGAACACCAAAGATATGTTTATCTGTTGGCATACCGATATAAGCATCAACTAATAATCCAAAACTATGAGCTTTTGTTACCCATTCCTTTAAGTCTTCTATACTAGATTTATGAGTGTGCAGCCCATCAACCCCTGATTTAGCGATATTGATAAAGTCTTCGTCTGATAATACGACAGGCATCACTTCAGTAAATCCACCTGGAACACCTATGGTTATGAAGATGCTTTCTCCCACCACTTGTCTTACTCCATGAGCAGCTTCTAGCATTTGTTCTAACTTGATTTCATGTCTTACTTGTTCAGCATCATCCATGTTATTTACGCCTTTATAACCTCTTGCAAGTGCTAATGCTGGATGGTTTGGTTCTAATAGTCTTGCTCCTGCATCAACAGCCGCTTTTGCCATTCTAGCATCATCACCTGTGATTCCAGTACTTAACAAAGTAGTTCCATTGTGTTCTTTAATAGCATCTAATACTTTCTTTCTACCTTTTTCTAGCTTTAATTTCATGTCATTTACAATCATTTAACTTTCACCTCTTTATGTCCAATTCTATTTACAACCATGGTTAACACAAAAGCGATAGCCATAGCTAGTAACATACAAAATGCAAATCCTAATGGATTATTTGACAACGCTGGTGCAATAACAGATGGAACGTAAGCAGTTCCTTTAACGCCTAGTAAGCCTACAAATAATCCACCAATTCCTGATGCAACAATTGCTGTTCCCATTATGAGTTTGTTTGAAAACATAAAGGGATACGCCGCCTCAACAAATGTACCAAAGCCAACATTAATAGCAAAACCAGGAGCAGCAATAGAACGATCATCTTTTCTTCTTGGCCAAACAATGTTTGCAAGTGTAATACCTGCTGAAACCATTACTAAACCTACCATATCTACAGCTCCAAGGAAACTCATTCCTTCGATTTCCATTTCAATTAATACGATTGGCAATATTGCAGCATGATATACTCCACCCATGATAGCGGGCCAGATTAATAATCCAGCAATTAAACCAGCTAACGCAGGACTAAATTGTAGTGCAGAATCGATTAACCATCTAATTCCATCTCCTGCCCATAAGGCAACTGGAGCGATTAAATAAAAGACGAGTAAGCCTGCGACTAAACCTGCAATACCACCAGCAATAATGTTTGCGGTTGTTCCAGGTATTTTCCATTTTATGGCTTGTTCTATAAACAATGCTGCAAGAATACCTGCAATGATTCCACCGATGATTCCACCAATGATTCCTCCATTAACAGATAGTACACCGGCAACAAGCCCAGCAACAATTCCAACTTCATCTAATCCTGATACTTGTTTTGCAGCAATAACAGCAACTAAAACAGGTAAGGCAAGAATTAGTATATCAAAGATTCCATAAAGACCTGATAAAAATGGTATTTGACTTAATGCTAGTACCAAAGCCATAGCAATAAACCCTGGAATAGATGCAAGCATAATGCCTCTAATGCTTATTCTTTTTAATATGTTTGAATTATCTATGCTATTAGATGATCCAGAAGATTTAATGACAGCGTGATACTTGATACCAAAAAATTTTGATAAACTTTGTATTGCAGCAATGGCTCTTGTTCTGTTTGTAGTACCAGTAGTACCAGAAACAGAAATTACTTTTGCTCCTAAAGATTGAATGTAGGCCATTGATGTTCCGCCTGTACCTGTGATTGGAATTTTCTTCTCAGCAGCAGCGCCTAAACTTAAAGAATTTACGCCCTTTGCATCCGCACTCATTACAATAATTCCATCTACTTCACCAGCTAGAATGTCTAAACTAAGTTTACTGTCTGCTTGTTTTGCTAATTCATTTGCTTCATTTAAACCTACTAATTCTGAGTTTACAAGTTCTCCGTTTGAAATTTCGTATAAACTAGCTTTTGTAGACGCTTTGATACTGTCCATTGATGAAGTTGCACCAACAAACACAATATTACTAACCTTTATTCCCGCAGAATCTGCTTGAGTTAGAATCTCTCCTAGTAATTTGTTGGGGTCTTTCCCACCCAAACTAAATAAATTCCCGCCCGAACTACCAATTACAGCAATTTTCTTCATATTAGCCTCCATTTGATTTTTTTGTATGTCTATACATATAATTATATTCTAGCACTATGTACGTACATGTCAAGCCCTTTTTTGAAAAGCTTTACATTTTTCTTAAAATTTTTTGATATTTATACGGACATATTGGATTTTTTTGAAACTTAATGGTACACTTAATAATAAGGAGTTGATGTTATGTACAATGAAATGCGTTATTTACATGAACAAATATATGAAGATCTTAAAAGTAAAATTCTTACGAAAGAATATATATATGGTTCAATGCTACCAAGAGAAATTGACTTAATGACAATATACAACGTAAGTAGACATACCATTAGAAAAGCAATGGAAAGACTTTTTGTGGAAGGATATGTTTATAAGGTAAAAGGAACCGGAACTTTTGTTAAATCTTCAAAGGCGGACTATAAACTATCAACGATGTCCAGTTTTTCTGAAATCATTGATAATCAAGCAGGAAAACCAAATAGTGTTGTAATAGAAGCAAAAAAAATGCTTGCAGATGAAAAAATTAAAGACAAACTTGATTTAGGTAGCACTAAAGATTGTTATTATATTGAAAGAATCAGAAGAAATGGTAAAACCAATCTTTGTTTTGAAAAAACATTTATTAACCCAGAGTTATGTCCAGACATCATAGAATATGTAACTCCAAATGCTTCATTGTATCAATTATATGAAAAAAAATACAATCTAACTTTATTTGAAGGAATATATGATTTGGAGGCCATCACTGCTTCAAAACATATCTCAAAGATTTTAGATATTCCTGAAGGTTCAGCTATTTTGTATATGGAAGCTAATATTTTTCTTGAAAATGGTAAGGCATTATATTTTGTAGAAGCTTATTATATAGGATCAAGATACACATTTTCAACAAATCTTAAAAGATAACTTAAATTATTGTATAAAAAAAACACTGAATGGTAATTCACTTTCAGTGTTTTCTTATACCAAAACACACAATGAACTAAAAAGTCATTTTTCTGTAAGAACAGAAGAATTGAAACATCAACAAGGGTATAATTTTGCGAAATTGTGTAAAAAGTGCTATAATACGAAAGAATTCATTGCAAATTTATTTAACAATTATTAAGTAACTAAGGAGATGATTGATATCCATAATATTACATATATAGATGACAAAAACTTTGAATATAATAAAGAATTGATAAGTGCACTTCATACCTATAACAAATCCCAAACTGGTTATAGAGAAAAAGACAGTCGCGATTTTTATGTTTTTAATAACGAAATTTTGGTTGGGGCTTGTCATACAAAACAAGCTTCTGACTGGTGTAAAATAAAGGGTATCTATTATAAGGATATCGATGTTCTAAAAGCGTTAATGAATGATATCAAAAAGTTTTACCGAGGAAACGTTGAGGGCATTCAATTTAATTCCGTGCAAGAACAAAAGGTTCTTGATTTTAAAGAAATCGGTTTTAGTGTTCATGGGAAATTAGATGATATGCCAAGTGGCAATAAAAATATTTTTCTTCTTGATAAAAATCTAGAAAGTCATGAATTAAACAAAGATTATTTAATGAAATCATCTAGTGAACCTATTCCTTCTTATAATACTCTTTTGAAAGCAGAAATCAAAAGAGTGAGAGAAAGTCTTGATTTTTCTACCGAGCAAATTGATTTGCAATATATTGTGCTTGATAATAATCAATTTGTAGGAGGAATCTACGGTAATTTCCAATATGAATATCTATTTATCAATGTATTATTCGTAGACAAGAAATACAGAGGAAAAAGAATTGCATCTAAACTAATGCATATGATGGAATCAGAAGCGTTAAAACGCGGAGTGATGAATCTGTATTTGACTACATTTGAGTTTCAAGCATTGGATTTCTATAAAAAGCATGGTTATAAAGTCATTATGACAATAGAAGACTTTCCGAAAGATTTCGCTGAATATACCCTTTATAAAAAAATGAAAATAATCTCAAAAACCAATTAATCAAAATATCTAATTAGAATGAGACTTAACAACGGTACGACTAGTTTTCCTTGTTGTATATCATTAATTCTTCTCCCAACCTAGACATGAATTTTATAATGGGAATTGAAAGTTTTATTGGGGCCATATATAAAGCAATAACCGCTTCAATGTTTTATACAAAAGCAAAAAAAGAACACTTTAATCTTGACTACAATGCTTAATTAATGATATAATTCAAGCATAAAAGTCAAAAAGGTGAAAAATATGGAAAATGAAAACAAAATTTTATCTGTAATGAAAAAAAATAACGGGACAATTACATCAAAAGAAGTAATGAAATTAAACATTCATAGACAATACCTTAAAATTTTAGAAAATGATAAGCTAATTGAAAAAGTTGCAAGAGGCGTGTATATTCTACCAGAATACTTTGAGGATCAAATGTATGTCATTCAACAGAAATTTAGAAGAGGCATTTTTTCTCATGGGACTGCACTATATTTACACGGATTAACAGATAAAACTCCAAGTGTTTATACAATGACATTTCCAAATAGTTACAATACATCAAATGTTTTATCACAAAATATAAACACTTATCAAAGCTATAATAAATACTACTCTTCTTATCAAAAAAAAATCAAGACAAATCATGAAAACATAGTATTAACTTACACCCTTGAAAAAACCTTGTGTGATATTGTTAGAGGAAACAGCCGGCTAAGTAGTGAAGAAGTAACAAATGCATTCAAGATGTATGCAAAAAGAAACGATAAGAACCTTCCCTTATTATTTGATATTGCAAAAACACTAAGAGTAGAGAAAAAAGTAAATACATATATGGAGGTCTTAATTTGATTTCACAAGGAAAACTCAAACATAAAATTAACATAATATCGATACAAAAAAATATTCCTCACGGGATTTTATATCAAAACTTCTTCTTTGAACGATTTCTTGAAAGACTGTCTCTTACTAAATATAAAAATATGTTTGTATTGAAAGGCGGATACTTAATTTCTTATATGTTAGGAGTAGAAGATAGAACAACCGTTGATGTTGATTTGACAGTAAGAAACTACAACGTTAATGAAGAATCACTACGAATGGCTGTTCAAGAAATACTAGACATTACCCTAGAAGACAATACCTCATTTGTAATAACAAATGTAACAGATATACGTCATGAAGACAAATATAATGGTTATAGATTTACAATTATAGGTACATTCTACTCCATCAAGTTTCATATAAAACTTGATGTATCAACCGGAGATATTATCACACCTTATGCTCAAGAAAAACAAATTCATTTATATATGTCAGAAACAGACATAACACTAATGAGTTATAATACTGAAACGGTTCTTGCTGAAAAAATTGAAACGATTCTTTCAAGAGCTGAAGCTTCAACTAGACTAAAAGACTATTATGACATTTTTTCTATACTAGTGAAAGATCTGGGTAACATAAATATAGATGATTTAAAACTAGCAATACAAAACACATTTATTCATAGAAATTCACAAAATATTCTAGATAATGCAACAAAAATACTAGAACAGATTAAAAAGAGTGACATATTGAAAGAACGTTGGGAAAAATATAGAGAAGATAACCCATATGTGGGAAAAATTGCATATAATGAAGTAATGACAAAGCTTGATCTTTTGGTTGGGTTAGTATTTTAGACACTCATTATATTATGTAAAGATAAATAACAAAAAAAGGAAGGTTCTACTATATTTATTTGTATAACCATTCAAAAAGCCGCACTCAAAGGAGTGCGGCTTTGTTTGTTTGCAAAAAAGATTAAGAAGGAGAATAAACGCCCGTTTCCATTGGAATTGATTCTCCGGTAGCATAATCATAGAAATCCCAAGTTGTAATATCTGTTTCTGCAAGATAGATTTTTTGACATGCAGGGGTTCCAATACCTATATTTGTCGCTTCGAGGTTATCAATATATAAATCATATGTTGCAAAGCCAGGGAAGAGGTTAGCGTATGCACAAGTAACGTTTTCAAGAACGATGACTTCAAGTAAAGTCAAATCTAATCCCCCACCGATATTAAAAGAGTCTACAATATCAAGATTGCTACAAATGATTGCTGTCACACTAGAAAAATCTTCTGAAACTTGTCCTAAATATAAATTATTAGCAGATACATTCGTTAAAGTGATATCCTGAAGTAAAGAGAAATCAGCCGTTTCCCCACTTATGAAAATATTTCCACTACAATCCACATTCGTTAAAGATAAATGTTCAAGTGCAGAAAATTCTACATCACGATCTCCAATCTTGATTATACTTGCGTTCACATCAGAAATCATCAAATCCGTTAAAGAAGCGAAAACGGATCCGACTGAACCGATAATGATTTGGTTTAAAGAAATGCCTCCGAGAGTTAAATATTCAAGAGAAGGATGAGATCCTTTAATATAGATTGTTCTATTTGAACCTTCAAATGTAGTAGTCGAAAACGATAAGTCAGATAATACAGAATCATTGATAGTGCCACCTTGGATTTCAACATCTCCAAGTACTGAATCTGCAAAAGTTAGGGTAGAGTATACCGATCCTTTCACAAAAACAGTATAGGAAACAGTTGTGTTATCGATGGTTAAAGTTGCTTTAGTTTCAGTGATAGGTTTTGTGCCAGTTACTGTAATCGTTCCAATGTTTGAGTCAACGAAATTCACCATATCAAGTTTGTCAAACTCATTTTCTTCATTTCCAAGTAAGGCACTATTACTAATAGTAGTACTATCAATCTCCACAATCGTTAGATTTGGAAAAGGCAAATCTAAATTGTCAGCTCCAACTTGGAAATAATTTAGAACAGAGTTTCTAATATCAAGTGTTTCAAGAACAGGAAAATCATAAAGCGTCTCAGCGTTTGTAACATAATCCAAATACGTATCATTTTCTGTATTGGCATTTTCAGATAAATACACACTATACCTTGAAAGGTTATCAATATTGATTGTCGTTAACAGTTGAAAATCTCCGTTTATGGTCAATTGTTTAAACGTTGTTAATGAGACGAATTCGGGACCATTAACAAGCAAAAGCTCTAAAGAGGAGAAATCACCTAAAACAAAAATATCTTGATTTCCTCCATTAATTTCCAAATTTGTTACCCAGTCAAGATCCATAAGCAGAACCTTTCCTACTTCATAGCCGTTGATAGTTTCTGGTATTACAATGTCGGTTTTTCCAAGCGTAACGGCATCATCATAATAAGGAAAGCCTGGCCCTAAGATGATATCTACATTATCACCGTCTACTGACAATGGCAAGCCCAAATTAACATCAAAATAATTAAGGGCATAGATTTGGAATAATAAAGAAGTAGTTAAATTATCAGGAATGTCGGCTGCGAAAGTTCCATCAACCATATCTCTTGAAAACAAGATTTTAGTTAAAGATATTGTCCGCTCGGAAAGATATGTTTCTAAATTGGCAGAGCCTGGAACCGTCAATACGATTTCAGTCGTATAGGACCCATCTGTTTCAACCGTAATGGTAGAAGAGGCAACGTACAAGGTAGATTGATCGGTATACACACAATCTCCTAAAATACTGTCTGTTATTTCAACGCTATACAGTAGATCATAATTTGCACCATTGGTAATGATTACTACTTCGAAATCATTCTCGCTATAGAGATCACCCTCATAAATGTTTTCTGAAGTAGTAGTTTCTGTTGTATTTGTTGTATCTGTAATATCCGCAAACTCGGTCAACCCGGTATACACATTTCCTTTTAAAGATGTTATTTCAGAATCCTCATTAAGATACATCTCAACAAATTCAGGTGGATCTGAAATCGTTTTCTCGCCATTACATCCTAAGACACCGATAAAAATGATTAATGTCAACAATATGAAACTGATTTTTTTCATAATACCCTCCTTATTATTTAAAAAAACAAAAAAAGTGTTCCAGTAATCTTTGAAAGCACTTATTTCTTGTTGCCGCTTTACTAACTTTACTTGCGGCAAATTTGTTTGTATATTAAATTTGAATGTCCTATTGCTTATAATTTAACTCAAGCGGAATAACTTGTCAATATCAGTAAGTATTATTTGTTCAATATATTGTCCTTCAGAATCTATATTGAAATGATTTAGCGAATTAATCGATAATACTTTTCTCTAAATGAGTTGATTTATATTTGTTTTTTTGATTTAATAGATATGATAGGTTAATCTGTAAAAAAATAAAAAAATATGAATAAGGAGCGTTATATGAAATTTTATATTAAACAAAAAGTTTTTACGCTTAAAGATCAATTTAATATTACTGATGAATCGCAAATCATGATGTATCAAGTGAAAGGAAAGTTCATGAGTCTTACAAATAAATTGGAATTATTAGACAAGAATGGAAATGCTTTGCTTTTTTCTCATAGAAAAGTATTAACACTTTTGTCTAAGTATTTTATCTCCAATTTAAAAGGCGAAGAAGTAGCTATAATCAAAAGGAAATTTTCTCTACTTCCTAAATTTGATTTGTCTATTCTTGGAAAAGAATTAACCATGGAAGGAAGCCTTTTTGCACATTCCTTTACTATTTTGGATCACGGTGGTGAGGTTGCCTCTATCAAGAAAAAAATAATCTCATGGGGTGATACATATGAGATTGAGATTTATGGGCAAGAAAATGTGGAACTATTCTTATTTGCTGTTATAATTTTAGATCAAGTTATCCACGAAAAAAAACATAGATATTAAAAAAAGATAAATATAAATAAAATGATGCAATACACTTTTTCTAAAGTTTGACAACATATAATAGATTTAGCTTAACAAGCCCTTTATGGGCTTGTTTATTTTTTTAAATATTTTTTTATAACATATTGAAAACGCTTGCATCAACGTGTATAATGTGTTGTGGTAATACCACCAAGGAGGAATAAATATGGAAAGCAAGTTAAAGGAACCTAAAAATCTTTCAAAAAGAGTTCAGTGGTTAAGAGACTACTATTTTGAAGGAGTAAATAGAGATTGGAATAATGAGTACCATAATTTCACTACCGGAAAACCATGGGATTATTTATTTGATGAGATGACCTATTATATTGTTCCTGAAACGATATCTTTTTATCAAACGTTCACTTCATCAACACTTCAAAGTGCAATACCAATTGAATTACCACAAGACTTTTGGAATTTATCTTTGAAAGAAAGAAGAGCAACTTTCTTAAAAGAGATCATGGTCAATAATATGCCAATTGTTATACTGAAACATGATTTATTATGCGGAGCGAATTTTAATCTAATGTCTTCTCACTGTTTAAACGAAAAACAAGCAAAAAAGAGAAGCAAATTGGTTTATGGTAAAAAAGGTTCAAGAAAAACCTTTCTTGAGTATTACTATCGCGGTTTTGGAAATGTAGGAGCAACGAGTGGACATTTAATTCCAAACTATAAAAAAATCCTAACATCAGGTTTTGAATCAGTTTATCAAGAGATAACCGATGAATACAATCGGTTAAGCCCTCAAGAAAAAGATTCTAAGGCTGGAGAACAATTAAGAGCTATGATGATAGCTTCAACTTTGCCGAAAGAATTAGCCGAAAAATACAAAGATAAATGTTTAGAATTAGCTACCAAAGAGAAATCTAAAACAAGAAAAAATGAATTGTTATTGATGTCAAAAAATCTAGAAGTTGTTCCTTGGAAGCCATCAGAGAACTTCTATCAAGCAGTCCAATCATTGTGGATAACTCATATGTTAGTCATGAGCGATGAAAATTATCCCGGCCCAGGAGTTTCTTTTGGAAGATTAGACCAATATCTATATCCATTCTATAAAAAATCCATAGAAGATGGAATGTCAGAATTTGAAGCCAAAGAAATTCTTGGTTGTTTTTGGTTTCACTGTAATACTGCTTATGATGCACAAATCAGAGTCGGATATAATGGTATAACTGCAGGATTTGGTCAACTCTTTAATCTCTCAGGAAGAGATGCTTCAGGAAATGATCAAACAAATGATTTAACCTACATACTGTTAGATGTTATTGATGATATGTCCCCAATCCTAGAACCGAAACCGAATGTCAGACTTCATAAAAACACTCCAGAAAAACTACTGGATAGAGTTGTAGAAATGATTGCTTCCTCTCAAGGAGCACCCTTCTTATTGAATTTTGATGAAAGATCCATGGCAGGAATGCTTAGAGAAGCAAAAAAAGCACATGTAGAAGAATATATTAATAAGGACAACGTATTTGAATACGCATCTGTTGGATGCCTTGAAAACACAATGTGTGGAAATGATAGGTCAGGAACCGTTGATAATAATCTCTATCTCTATAAAGCAGTAGAACTTGCATTCAATCAAGGAAAAGACTTAACTCCAAAATATAATGAATCTTCTATGAAGTATTTAAAGCTGAAACAACTTGGTCCTAAAACCTTGGGATTATCTGAAATGAAAAAGTTTGAAGACTTTTATCAAGCGGTTAAAGAACAAACAAAATACATTATAAAGGAAAGCGTTGATTTATATGAAGTATCCGAATCCATTCGTTCAGAATATGGGAATACTCTTTATTTATCTACATTAGTGGATGGAACAATCCCTTCTCATAAAGATATTACTGAAGGAGGATCTGAATTAAAATTTGTTACAATCGAAGGTGTAACATTTGCAACGACAGTGGATTCAATATTGGCTGTGAAGTATTTAGTATTTGATAAGAAAATTTGTTCATTAGAAACCATAAAAGAAGCTTTAATCCACAACTGGGAAGGTTTCGAAAAACTAAGACAAATCGCAAAAAACAAAGCTCCAAAATATGGACGTGATGAATCTCGAGCCGATGAAATTGCTTCAGATTATATGGATTTCTTTGCAGAAGAAACATGGAAATACAAAACTAAGTCAACCGCTCGCCAATTCAGACCAGGAATGTTATCTTGGAATTATTGGGTAGGGGCAGGATTTATTCTTCCTGCATCACCAGATGGAAGAAAGCATGGAGAATTTTTCTCTAATGCCATTTGTCCATCAAACGGAGCAGACACCAAAGGACCAACGGCCAATTCCAATTCTGTTGGAAACATATTAGGAGGCAAATCAGAATCAAGTGATTTTGAGGGATACGTAAACTGCCTTCCAAATGGTGCAAGTCATACTATTACTTTCAATTCTTCATTACTTAAGAATATAAACCATTTAGATAAATTTAAAGCATTTTTAAGAGGTTACATCGAAAATGGGGGAACGGCATTACAAATTAATGTATTAGATCCTGAAATGTTAAAAGATGCTCAAAAACACCCTGAAAATTACAAGAATTTGTTAGTTAGAATTACAGGCTATAATGCATACTTTGTTACTGTAGGAAGAGAATTGCAAAATGAGATTATCGCCAGAGAATCACACCAAGAGTACTAATATGCGTATTTTGAATATTCAAAGAATGTCCACTGAAGATGGACCAGGATTAAGAACAACCGTATTTTTTAAGGGTTGTCCACTTCACTGTACTTGGTGTCACAATCCAGAATCAATTCCTTTTTCCTTTAATAAAGAGTGGATAAAATCTAGTTGCATCTTTTGCTTGGATTGTATCAAGGTCTGTAAACAAAATGCTCTTCACTATAAAGAGAAAAAGATAATTATAAATAGAGCTTTATGCAATCTATGCATGAAATGTGTTGATGTCTGTCCAACCTCTGCTTTGAAAGCTATTGGAGAAGATATCTCAGTCTTAAGTCTTTACGAAGAGTTAATCAAAGACAAAGCATATTTTAGTAATGGTGGTGGAATTACTTTATCAGGTGGAGAAGTGCTTTTGCAAACAAAGGAAGTTGCATTACTTCTAAAACGTTTGAAGCGGGATAACTTAAATATTGCAATTGATACTTCTGGATTTGCAGATTACGAAAATATCAAAGAAATTATTCCTTATACAGATATTTTTCTATATGATATTAAATTTTTTTCTGAAGAAAAGCACAATTTTTTTTGTAACACTAGCAATCAATTAATCAAAGAAAATCTTATTAAATTAAATCAAGAGAAGACAAAAATTTGGATTCGTACCCCAATCATTCCAAAAGCAACTGATTTTGATGAGAATATTTTAGAAATTGCAACATTCTTAAAAGACAATAACATTGATTTTGATAGATGGGAATTATGTGCCTTTAACAACCTCTGTAAAGACAAATATTCGAGGCTTGATCTAAAGTGGGATTTTCAAAATGAACCGCTAATGACCAAGCAAAGAATGAACGAGTTAGAAACATTGGCAAAATCTGTCTTACCTGCAAAAAGTAAAAATATCTTTTCCACAGGAACTTATCAATTGGAGGTACAATATGAATAATGCATTAACAGAACAATTGAATAAAGAATTTGAAAAAACAATTAAAATAGGACTTGTGTCAACCATAGATGAAAACAACTCTCCTCACATAACTGTGTTATCTTCTATCATGGGAAAAGGAACTTCTCAAATGATTCTTGGCAAATTTATTGAAGGATATAGTAAAGAGTTTTTTCAAAAACGTCCAAAATCAAGTTTTTTAATCATGAATACAAACAAAGAATTTTGGATTGGGAAAATGAATTACAATCATGAGAGTAAAGAAGGAGAAGATTATATTAATTACAATAATCAGCCGCTATTTCGGTATAATTCCTATTTTGGAATCAATACGGTTTACTACTTTGATCTTGTGAAAATTTCGGATAAACTTGTTCTTCCAATGACAAAAGTCATTTATAATGCGATTCTCTCAAAGCTATTTAAGAGTAAATACAAAGGAGACCGTTTAAAAAAAGCGATGAATGATTGGACATACCATTTTTTATCTAAGATGGATACTTTAACTTTCATATCCTATATTGATGAAGACGGATATCCAAAAATTGTACCTGTCATATCCGCGCAATCTGCATCAAGCTCACGAATTGTTTTTAGAAACCAACCTTTTAGAGAAATGTTACTACCAATTAAAAAGGGCCAGGATATTGCAATATTAGGTTTTAGTATGACCATGGAAACGGTTCTTGTTAAAGGCATGTTCTCGGGATTTGATAAAATGGGATTAGGATACCTAGATATTACAAGGATTTATAATTCTATGCCACCGGTTCATAAATATATCTATGAGGAAAAAGTTAAGCATGAATAAACCATTAAATAAAACACTAGATGTTGTAAAAGATATTCAAGATAAAATTATTAATAACAGTTTAAAATCAGAAGATAAGTTGCTTCCACTTCGAGAACTTGCTATAAGCTATAATACAAGTCGGTCCGTGATTAATGCTGCGATACATATCCTTTCCACAAAAGGATATGTATCGGTAAGTTCAAGGCATTTTGTTGTAGTAAACGATTTTCTATATTCAGGAAGTTTGGATGTTGTAAGAGATATCTATTCACAATCAAGAGGAACTTTAAGAAAAAAAACAATTGAAGAAGTTCTATCAATTCGTAAACTAGTTGAATTAGATGCGTTAGACAATATTATAATTAACAGAAGAAATATAGATAAACTGAATGAAATTCTTCGTTTAGAAATAAACTGGGTTGAAAAGGAAAAAGAAAATTTAGAGGAAATTTGCAATTTAGATTGCGAATTTCATGAATGTTTAGTAAAGACGTCCGGAAACGCTGTTCTCTTTTTGCTTTATCGGTCTTTTAAAGATATTGAGCATGACTTAGTCAGAAGATTTTACGAATCAAAACACGAAGTAATGAATGTTGTATCAAGTCATAAAGCTTTAATTTTTGCAATTGAAAGTCAAAATATTGTAGACTCTAAAAATATTTGGAGAAATTTGCTTGAAGAAGGCGAAAAAGTAGTTTTGTCAGGAAAAACATAAAAGATTACCGTACCGTTCATATGCTTTTAAACAAAAAACCGCTTAATCTTGAATGAAAAAAGACAAATAGTATTTGAAAATTAAGAAATAACAAATGACAAAGAGTCAATCTCAATTGCTTAGGGATTGGCTCTTTTATTCATTAGAAGTATAACAGTTGCGATTTGGATTCTTTCCTTAGAGCGGTTGCTTTTCTAAATATTTAGTGATATTCTAAAAGTAGAATATGATTTAAGGAGGGAATAATGGAAAAGTTATTATTTAAGAACAACATCGTAAATATTGTTGTTGGAGTCATACTCACTCTTTTTACAATACTCGCTTATTTTTTAGGATGGATTGGTGAATTTCTTGCAATTTTCATCGGTATCATTTTGATTGCGTTATCTTTACAACGTTTTATCATTACGTTTAAGAAAGTTAGAAGTCGAAACGCAACTGCCGTTTTGATGATAGAAATCATCTTAGATTTGCTACTAGGCACATTATTGATTATCACTCAAAAGAATGCCGAAATATATATTGGTTTAATACTGTTTTTAAGAGGGTTTTCCTATTTAATTATTAATTATCTAATCAATAGACCAATTAAGTTTATTATCTACTTAATGAACATTTTGTTCTTAACTGTTGGATGCTTCTTTATGTTTAGACCACCACTCGGATTGAATTATTTAGAAATTGCTGCATTATGCCTCTTTGTCTTCATCGGACTTATCTACATTATCTTTGGAATTCTCTATTTAAATGAGAATAAGAAAAAACAACCTATCAAAGAGGAATTAGCGCTTGTAAAACAAGCCGCTAAACCTACTGAACCTCCAATGAATACCGTAGTGAAACCAACAGAAACTCCAAAACCAGATCCCAAACCTGAAGTGAAAATAGAAACACCACCTAAACCAAAGCCTATTGAACCAGCACCTGTAGTAAAGACACAAAATTTAACAGAAATGACGGTTTCGGAGCTAAAAGCCATTGCGAAAGAAAAAAACATATATGGTTATAGCAAAATGGTTAAATCTGAATTGATTGCGGTTATTAGAAAAACAAAATCATAAAAACATCAATTTTATAAAAAGATAACAAAGTAAATAGATTTCAGATTATCAAATTAATATCTAAATAGTTTCGTTTTTCACAACGAAACTATTTAGATATTTTTTATGTCTCTTAAACCAATAAAACGTTTAGAGCACATAGTTTTACATAATGAAACATTAGTTGTATAATTAACTTAAAACGACAGAATTACTTCAAAATTGATTCTTTTCATCCGATCGTTATATCGATTTTTTCTAAGGAGAATAGAAAATGAAATTAAAAGGTAAAGTAGCGGTTGTCACAGGCGGAGCATCTGGAATGGGAAGATCCATATCCATTCTTTTTGCACAAGAAGGCGCCAAAGTTGTAGTATCTGATTTAAATCTTGAAGGTGCCAAAGAAACAGTAGAAATGATTACAAAAAATGGCGGTCAAGCCATTGCGATTTTGACAAACGTGGCAAAAGAAGAAGACGTACAAGTCATGATTGATACGGCTGTTAAAACATTTGGAACAGTTGATATTCTTATCAACAACGCCGGAATCATGGATAACATGGAACCAGTAGGTGCCTTAACAGATGCTCAATGGGAAAGAGTCATGGCGGTTAATGCAACTTCAGTGATGAGAACCACAAGAAAAGTTGTACCTTTGTTCCTTGAAAAAGGTGCAGGTGTAATCGTTAATATTGCTTCTGTTGGTGGTTTATTTGGAAAAGTTGCTGGATGTGCATACACAGCTAGCAAACATGCAGTAATCGGAATTACGAAGAGCACAGGTTACATGTACGCTCAAAAAGGAATTCGTTGTAATGCCATTGCACCAGGAGCCGTTATGACAAATATTGGATCCACAATGACAAACGTTGATCCATTCGGTGGACAACGAGCTGGAGCGAGTGTCCAACTCAATCCACGTTTTGGAAAACCAGAAGAAATAGCAGGAGCAGCTTTATTTTTAGCAAGTGACGATTCAAGTTTTGTTAATGGAACTGTTCTTACCGTTGATGGCGGATGGATGGCTTAATTCAATTTTAAATAATTATCTAAAAAAGCGGAATGTCAAAATTGACTTTCCGCTTTTATGTTAATATATTGTTTTTTGGATGGATTAGATTCATTGAAAAATGAGTTTTTTGTGAGCTTTTCGATTACTTCTTATTTCTCACAGAATATACATATTAATTCATTAAAATAGTCACAATTAGTATACATTTTATATTTTTAAGAAATGAGGAGGAAATATATGTCATCTTTGTTAAGATTAGCAAACATTGAAAAAGACTTTAAAATCAACAAGGTTCAAAAGCAAGTAGTACTAAAAGGTGTTACCGTCGACTTTGACCGTGGTGAATTCGTTGCACTTGTCGGTGAATCGGGATGTGGAAAATCTACTTTGATTAATATCATGGGAGGATTAGATAGCGAATACACGGGAAGTGTTATTTGTAAAGAGGCATTTTTAAGAGACTATTCAGAAAAGCAAATGGATGATTATCGAAAAAAAAGGGTTGGCATGGTTTTTCAAGATTATAATTTGATTAGTCATTTAAATTTAGTCGAAAACATCGAAATTTCTATGCAAATGAGTGACATTGAACCTAAAATTCGTCGCCAACGGTCGATGGAATTATTAAAACTCGTTGGCTTAGAAAATTATTCAAAAAAATTCCCTTCTCAATTATCTGGTGGTCAACAACAACGAGTTGCTATCGCAAGAGCCCTTGCAAATAATCCATCTATTATCTTAGCTGATGAACCAACAGGAGCTCTTGATAAAGAATCTCAAGAAATCATCTTAACTATTTTACAAAAGATTGTCCAATCTGGAAAACTCGTTATTATTGTGACTCATAGTGAATTAGTCGCAAGTCATTGCAATCGAATTGTTCGAATTGATGATGGAGTGGTTGTTTCAGATGAAGTGAAGTATAAGGTAACAGAAATTGCCCAATTTGAAAAAGTTATTATGCCAAAGCCAATAAAAACAAAAGATATTGCCAAATTATCTTTTAAAAATTTAACAAAAAAAGGCATTCGCAGTTTGATTGTATCCATCGGAATGGCCATTGGCATTGCTTCAGTTGTTTTGATTTTAAATTTAGGGTTAGGACTGACTAATTACGTAAAAGAAGTATATGTTGATAATATGCAATCAACTCAAATCATGGTAACGAAAATTAGTGGTGAAGATTTCAGTAGCTCTGAAATAAATAGCATTATGGAACTTGATGGAATAGAACACACTTATCAATCCACCATCATCCAAACCGCAACGTATGAATATAATGATTTGGAAGCTGACATTGATAATTTAACTGGTTATTATGAGTATTATTATCCAAACATTCTTTATGGATCTATGCCTTCAGATGAATCGGAAATGTTAATTAACGAAACTATGGCATATTCTTTATCATCTGAAGGCATGATTGTTTCGATAGGAACTGAAATTAGTATAATTTATGACGAACAAATTTATGTATTTATTATTTCAGGAATTTATGAAGATTTATCTGAAAACAGCAACGAAGCAAATGTATATATTAGTGAAACGGAACTAGAAAATCTTTATAGCATTGAAGATGGATCTAATACTTTGTATGTAAGCCTTGAAGATGTAACTTACGTTTCTGTAGCGCTTGAAGATATCAAATCACTTGGATTTGTTGTATATCAAGAAGACAGTTCTGTTAATTCGTTACTAGAGTACATTGAAATAGGTACTAAGATATTAACTGGAGTTGGCGCTATCTCCATGATTGTGGCCGCTATTATGATTTTTATTGTTCTTTACATAAGTATTATAGAAAGAACCAAAGAAATAGGAATTCTTCGCGCAATTGGTGCAAGAAAATACGATATTCGCACCATGTTTGTGTTTGAAGCTGGATTAATTGGCTTAGCAGGAGGAGTACTAGGTGTTATTTTTTCAATTGCTGTAACGCTTGCGACAAATGCGATTACAGAAATCTCGCTTCAAACAACCTTAATTAGTTACAATGTATTATATTACTTACTTGGAATTGTGTTGAGTTTTATTGTAAGCATTATTGCAGGAATTGCTCCAGCAATCAAAGCAGCAGATCTTGATCCAGTAATCGCTTTGCGATTTGAATAGGAGAGATTCCTATGGCAAAATCAATGAGTAAAACTCAAATAAAAGCAAAAAGAAAACAGAAAAAAATAAAGAAAATCGAAAATATTGATGCCAAGGGAATTAGTCGCAAAAAATACAAACTAGTCATTACTCCAAAAACATTTTTTATTTTGAAAGCGATAGCCATTGTGCTAATTCCCATTGCTTATTTTGTTTATTCTCCACTTTTAGTTTTAGTCATGTTTCTATTCGTTGGACTTTATTTTGTGGCCATTGGATGCGAACATAGTTTAAACAAAAGCGTTATTAAAAGCAACCATATCAAAATTCCAAAATACGATAGTGCAATAGCTTTACTATTAATTTGTGTTTCTCTTTTTGGAGCATTATCTAGTTTTTCAAGCGGAGGTGTAGGAAGAATTGCTAATACTTTTCTAATGAAACTAAAAACTGCGGTGTCTAATTTTGGTTCACTTCAAACTGGAATTAGAAGTATTTTTGGAACTACAGCGGGATTTAAATTTGGTCCTATGGAAAAGCCTGATGGATTTATTCCAAATTCCGAAGCTTTTTTAGAGGAATTTGGAACAATGCCTCGTGGTGATTTTCATGAAGGTGTACCTAATTTTGAATTTTCAATGGATAATATCCCCATTGAATTTATGTTTTCCCAAGTATTTTCAACTGTTGCGACTGTATTAATTTGTATGGTAGGAATTTTTGGGGCTATCTCTTTATACTATACCATGATTAAAATACGAAAATTCAATACCGAACAAAACGAAATAATCATTGATGGCGAAATAAAACTTCTTTCTGATGAAGAGATGTTTTCAATTCTTGATTTTGGAGAAATAGAAGAACAACGCTAAACGTTTAGAATGATAAATATTTAAATGAAAAAAGATACGCATTATTAATGTGTATCTTTTTTTGGTATTACATCGTATAAATCTTCAATAATATCTATAATTTCTTTTTTCGATATTTCTAGAGTTTTGCACTGTAAAATATTGTCTCTAAAAATATCTTTCACTAAATCGAATTTCTTTTTTTTTAGCGTTTCTTTTGAATTGGTTGTAATGTAAGATCCTTTTCCAGATATAGTAAGAATGTATCCACTTTTCTCCAGTTCTTCCCAAGTTTTTTTAATAGTAATGACAGATACTCTCAATTCTTTTGCCATGGTTCGAATAGAAGGTAAATTGGTGCCAGATTTTAACTCTCCACTTAAGATTTGAGCCTCAATTTGATCATAAAGTTGCTGGTAAATGGATGTGTCAGACTTGCTGCTAATAAAATAACTTTTCATTATTTTATTTGCTCATAGTTTTTAGCTGATTTATTTAGAGATATCCTACTTAACCCCACAAATATGATGATTCCTGCAAATAACATTCCTGTTTGATAGAAGACATTTGGATTATCCAATATTTTTGATGCCCAAGGAACTAGTAAATCTAATAATTCAAGCCCAATACCAAAGATTGTGGAAACGATGATGGCGAATATGAGTGGCTTTCCAAAATAATAAGCAGTTTTGAAATATAATGGTAAATAGACAATATTAAATAGACCAAACATAATGAATACATATCCAAAAAAAGCTGGACTAATATCTAGGAAAATATTAAAAGAACCATAGACCAAAACGTGAATAATACCAAAAATAACGGCTAAAACAATATGATATAGTTCTAAAATAATAACCGTATACCCTTTTGATTTTGCTATGTCACTTTTTTTAACAGGAAGCACGGTTGTAAATTCATAATCTTGTTGAGCTAAGTATGCCGAAAAAATCTGAGGGGCACTTACCCAAAAGAAGTACATGAACACTAATATGAATATCCATTGAGGTATCATGATTAAACCCGCAAGTAAAATGGGTAAAACATAGAAAAATTTATTTACAGACAAAACCAGTTCTTTATAAATTAAGTTTTTCATTTTGATTTTTCCTCTCTGAATAATAGATCATGATGTCATCTAAGCTTGGAACACCAACTCTAATTTGAGTGTTTTCTTTTAAATACTCTTTTTTGATTAAACCTGTAAAACCAAATGCGTTTTTCTTATAGGATATCAAATTATTCTTAATAGAATCAAGTGCGTCGAAATCGCCATTTATGAGTTTGTATTTTTCAATTAAATCATCTTTTGGTAAACTTTCGACAATCTTTCCATTTTGAATAAATGTAATGTAATCAGCACTTTTTTCTAAGTCGCTGGTTATGTGTGTAGAAAACAAAATGCTAACTTCTCCATCCTCAATAATGCTTTGAAAAAGCTCAAGTAAAGAATCTCTTGCAACTGGGTCTAATCCGCTAGTAGGTTCATCAAGAATAATTAATTTAGCATGATGGGATAAGGCTAAAGCAATGGAATATTTCAAACTCATTCCTTGAGATAATTCATCCATTTTTTTCTCTGGATCTAAGTTAAATTTTTTTAAATAATTTAGGTATATTTCTTCATCAAAATTCAAATAAAATCGCTTAAAGACACTTGTAATTTCTTTAATTTTTCGTTTGGGATAAAAAGATTTTCCTGACATGAATGCGATGTCCTTTTTAATCTCAATTTCAAATTCGTCGATATCTTTTCCAAAGATAGAAACATGACCACCATCTTTACTAATGATATTTAACATCGCCTTTAATGTTGTAGTTTTTCCTGCACCATTTTCTCCAATAAATCCCATGATATATCCTTTTGGAATACAAAAGGAGATGTCATCTAAAGTAAACTTTGGATACTCTTTTCTGAGATTTTTAACTTCTAATACGTTCATAAAAACGCCTTCTTTCAACTGTGTATGTTGTACATATACAGTATACACAATAAGTGAATGAGTGTCAAGAAATATTAGAATAGAAAAATAGAATAACTTCTATCAAAAAAAGAAATAAAAAAGTATAATATGGATGGGTAGATCTTTGATGGAAGACTTTTAAAGATTTATAGAATTTTTTTGTCAAAGAGTATTCATAAGAGGATAATTGAAAGGAGAAATGTATGAACAATGCAGTAGTAACGATAGAAATGGAAAGCAAAAATATAATTAAAATAGAGTTATATCCCGACATTGCACCAAATACCGTTAACAACTTTATCAGTTTGGTAAAAAAAGGGTTTTACGATGGTGTCAAATTTCATCGTGTAATTGAAAACTTTATGATTCAAGGTGGAGACCCTGAAGGAAGTGGTATGGGGGGACCTGGGTATAGCATAAAAGGAGAGTTTTCATCAAACGGATTTCACAACTCTTTGACGCATGTAAGAGGAGTTATATCCATGGCAAGATCACAACATCCTAATTCAGCTGGTTCTCAATTTTTTATCATGCATCAAGACTCGCCTCACTTAGATGGACAATACGCTGGGTTTGGTAAGGTAATAGAAGGCATAGAAGAAGTGGATCGAATTGCGTCTGTTGATGCGGATTATAGAGACAGACCTGTAAAAGATGAAATAATGGTTAAAGTAACGGTTGCGACCTTTAATGAAGGTTACTTGGAAGTTGAAAAGATTTAAATCAGTTTATCAGAATCATATTTCTTAAATCTTAGGAATGTTAGATATTGCCAATAAAGAGGAGACCTTAATTGTTTATAGGGAGTATGAAGATTTCATTAGAGAATAACATTTATAATATTCTCATTATAATAACGTTTTCTCGAAGTGAAATATTGTAATATTTAATACAATGTGATATATTATATAGAGCTTAATATTCATTGATTTCAACCATATACAAATAAACAAGAAACACACACTATTTTTACAAGATTTTATATGTTATATAAAGATATGGAGAAAACATGATGTACACTAGTATATTACTGGGAGTCATCCTTGGAATTACAATCAGTCTGTTTTTATTAAAAAAACAATATGTTAAGACAGATAAACTGCTAAAGGTTCTCTCACTTTTACTGTTTTTTGTCTATATAATTTCGTTTTTTTTCACAGATTCCATAGACAGCACATTTAATTTGTTTTTTATAGATATCAGAACACCCATTGATGCTCAGGCAACGTGGGTTTTTTCACGTTTAATGACTGTTGTGATGATTCTTTTAAGATGGTTAACTGCCGTAGTGGTTGCGTGGGGAATTGTTGGATCATTTTTCAAACAACGTTTTTTAAAATGGATGATGGCTTCATTTGGAATCGTCGTAGGAATTCTTGACATCATTTTTTTTAAGAGTCATATGATTGCTTTCTTTGGAAACGATGCTTACACTCTTTTTTCATTAAGAGGAATTCAGTTTGCGCTTGTGATTGTGTTTTTGCTTATTTTATCCATTATGAATCTTATTACTTTAATTCAAACAAAGAGTAAAGTGACAAAGAAAGATATATTAACCCTTATCGTTGTATTCATTCTTTCCTGTTTTGCCTTAATGCCAGAATCGCTTTTATATAACCTGCTAGGAAATTATGGCGATTCGCCTTTAGATTTTAATAATGAGCACTTATTATTAATTGTTTTTTCGTTTGCTTTTATCATTGCTGCTTATTTTGTGATGTTTTCCAAAACACAAGAAGATAGAAATCTTATGCTTATGTTTTTGGTCTTAGCAGCTTTTTTCCAATATTTCTATATAAGAAGAACTGGAATTGGTTCGCTTCCACTTCATCTATGTAATACAGCGATTTTACTTATGATGATTTCATTTGTATTTAAATGGAAAGGTGTTTTCTATTTTAATTACTTTGCTAATGTCCTAGGAGCTTTCATGGCGATTCTTTTACCAAACTATACCTCAGACTTATATTCATCTGGTGTCGTTCATTACTGGTACAATCATATTTATGTATTAGTCATTCCAATTTTAGGAGTTGCTTTTCATACGTTTGAACGCCCTACGCTCAAACTAATGATTAAAGCAATTGGAATCTTCTCAATCTATTACGTATTTGTCGTGTTTATCAATGCTTGGATTAATAATTTTGAATCAGTCGATTATTTCTTTACCTATTCAAGTTTTATCCCATCAAAACTAGGGCTTGAAAGTGTTCAATATCATAACACGATTTCATTTCAGTTTAAAGAATTAACCTTTGTTTTTTTCTGGTTGTTCCAGGTTCTATATTTCTTTGGGTTCATCTTCTTAATGTTTATGAGCTGGTATGTATACGATGGAATCTTCCAATTTGCGGATCGTTATTACAATCTTATCTTAAAACGCAAAAAAATGAACATGGATGTGTTAAATCTAAAAAAAGCTTTAAATGGTAGAAAATTAACCGAACCCATCAACCCAGGAGGAATAGACATGTTGAAAATATCTCATTTTTCAAAACAATATGGATCATCAAAAAACAAAGCAGTTGACGATTTCTCTTTAGAAGTCTATGCGGGAGAAGTCTTTGGGTTTTTAGGACATAATGGCGCAGGAAAATCGACGACCATTAAAAGTTTAGTTGGTATTCAATCCATTACAGAAGGCGAAATGGAAATTTGTGGGTATTCCATAAAAACGCAACCCTTAGAAGCAAAACTTCATATTGGATATGTATCCGATAATCACGCAGTCTACGAAAAACTAACCGGAAGAGAATACATTCATTATGTTGCGGATTTATATAAAGTCTCAAAAGAAGAAAGAGAAGAACGTTTAGAAAAATATTTAGAACGATTCGCTTTAGCTTTTGCAATCGATAACGAAATTAAAAGTTACTCCCATGGAATGAAACAAAAACTTGTCGTTATCGCATCTCTCATCCACCAACCAAAAGTATGGATTTTAGATGAACCTCTAACAGGACTTGATCCTACTAGTGCATTTCAAATTAAAGAATGCATGAGAGAACATGCCAACAAAGGCAACATCGTCTTCTTTTCATCTCACGTTATTGAAGTGGTTGAAAAGATTTGTGACCGAATTGCCATTATTGGAAAAGGAAAATTAGAAGGCGTATATGTAATCAAAGACTTATTAGCCACTGGCACTTCTTTAGAACAACTCTATATGGACAGCGTTGCAAAACAAACCATAAAAGGAGTGACTTAATATGTGGAATCGCCTGCTGATTTTAACGAAGATGCAGCTGTCAAACAAAATCAATTTCAAATTCATTCATAATAAAAGATTTATAGCTAAAGTTGCCTTAAGTCTTTTAATGATTATCATTGTTACTATCGTTATGGCACTCGCTTTATATGTTATTAAAGGCATCTTATATATCCCAGTTAATGTGTATTTTGTTATCTTTATTTTATTCTTTACACAAGTGCTTAGTATCATAGCCACAACGAATGGCTTGATTGTGGATTTATATATTAGCAAAGACAATCAAATATTATTATCTTTTCCTGTAAAGAATGATGAAGTATTTGTCAGCAAACTCATGGTGTTTTACGTTCATGAGTTTGTTAAAAATCTGTTCTTTTTAATTCCACTACTGATAGGTTTTGGTTTTATCAATAATATGCAGTGGTATTATTATTTAAACATTATACCAATGGTTTTAATCATGCCAATGATATCAGTGTTAATCAGTGCGCTTCTTTCACTTCCCATCACGTATTTAAAAAATTTCTTTTCCAATCGGAATATCTTACTTTTGGTGATGGTATTTGCATTGGTTTTCCTTATTTTTTATTTTGTGACAACACTTGTATCAAGTATTCCAACTCCTATCCGAATTGTGCCTTTATATAACCGGTTTATCAGTGTCATTGCAATCTTTATGCAATCGAGCGCTAGGTACTCCACCATTTATGGGCTAATTGGAAAACTTCTTTTTGGAATTAATGTGGCAGTGAATTACTTGATTGTATTTGGAACTGCTTTTGTCTTATTGCTTCTAGTCTTTCTAGTTTCTAGGCCACTTTATTTTAGATTAACATCAAAATCACTAGAATCCGCTTCCAATCAAGTACATGTTTCAAAATACATTCCAAATAAAAGTATTTTTCGAACGTTTGTCAAAAAAGAATGGCTTATCACAAGCAGAAGCATCAATGAATTGTTATCCAATTATGCCATGCTTTTATTGTTTCCCTTTGTATTATATGTTTTAAACTATATCTACATGGGAATACCAAGAATTTCTCTTGGAAATTCACTGGTGATCGTTTTTGATTTAATGATAAGTTTATTTATTATTACTTCTTCAAATACGGCATCTGCGTCAGCAATTACACTGGAAGGGTATGAGTTTGTTTTATTAAAAACATCGCCTTCTAATACGCATCAAGTGGCTTGGGCGAAAATCATGTTTAATCTCTTATTTTCTTCTTGTATGATTATTTTGAGTTTTATCATGTTTCGGATTTCTCTTCAAAACTTTCCCGCCTCTTCGTTGTGGCCTATGATGATTGTGATATTAATTATCAATTCAAGTCATATCATCTGGAGTTTACAAATCGATGTATTAAATCCAAAACTCAGTGAATATGCAGCCACAGGCTCCTTAAGTAACAATCAAAATGTTTCAAAATCAGTAACGATTGGGTTTGTTTTAAGTTTAATCATTGCTGTTATATTTGGAGTTTTGAGTTTTGTCGCTCCAGATTTAGCTTGGACGATAACGATTATTATTTCGCTTTTGTTTTTAGTATTTAGAGTGATTTCGTTTCATTATTTTTTAAATGCGTATTTTATCGATATTGAGTTTTGAGGTGAGAGAGTATGAATAGAAAAGCATTAATATTTATCGTTTTCATGCTTGGGGTATTGTCGATCATGGCGGTAGGCGTTTGGGGTGCTTCTCCAGATCCTTCTGACAATATAACGATGAATTCCATTTTCTTTTCTGATGATAGAATCATCACAAATGAAAGTGGAGACAAAATCATTTTTGTAGAAGACATTATCACAGACTTGGAAACCAATTATGAGATTCAAATCGGATTTGAGTATTTACCGTCCAACGCTTATGCTTATTTAATCGTAAGGACCAATGAAGAAAGTGTCGCCGCAATTGTACAAGGGAATCTAGTCTACGTAGCGTTCTCTCAAAAAGACACAGTATCGATTACAATCACCGACAAGAATACCGAAAAAACTGATACAGTAACACTCGTTTTTAGAGCGTCAGGACAAGTTGACATCCCTGATGATATATTTGATTAAGGAGAAATTACAATGAAGACATTTATGAAAAAATTTGGGTTTTATAGTTTATTTGTATTAGCGCTATTGTTATTAATTGGATGTAACCCAAAAGAGATTACAATTTCATTTGAAACAAATAGCGGGATTCAACTTGATAGTGTGAAAGTGTTACAAAATTCATCTTTATCTGATTTACCAGAAGCTTCTAGAATCGGATATGATTTTTTAGGTTGGTTCTATAATTCAGAATTAGATCAACCCTTAGATGAAACCACTCCCGTTTTACGAAATATCACTTTATATGCAAAATGGGAAATACAAACCTATACCATCACTTTTATGAGTGATGAAGAAGTATATCTTACTTCTTTCCTTGTGTATGGAAATGAAATAACAATGCCAGTTGATCCAGTAAAAACCGGATATCATTTTTTAGGCTGGTATTTTGAAGAATCACTTTTTGAAGATGACACGATTGTTACTTCAGATTTTGTTTTAACCGCAGAGTTTGAAATTGATGAATACGATATAACCTTCAACTTAGGAAATGGAACGATAGAAGTGATTACGATTACCTATGGAGAAGAAATTCAAACCTTTCCATCTTCTGTATTAGCTCCAATGGATGGAAAAATGATTGTTTGGAAAACCTATGAAGATGAAGTATTAGGAGACGTGGCTGATTTTGACGATATTACATCTGATATGTCTGTTATATCCGTATACGTTGATGTGTATCTTACCATCACGATTGATGATCTTCAAGGCAATATTACAACCGAAATCATCAAATATGGAGAAATCATCTCAAGACCTTTAACTGATCCTTCAAAAGAACATTACAGTTTTTCAGGTTGGGTAGGAGAAGATGAACTTCAATATGATTTTTCTTCAGCTGTAACCGAAGAATTTACCATTTCAGCCAGTTATACAATTTTGAAGTTCCAAGTTTCATTTTATAATGAAAATGGACAAATGATTGGTGGACCACAAACCATCAATTATGGGCTAGATGCCATTGCACCAGCATATACAGCACCACTAGGATATGTATTTAGTGGATGGGACAAAGGATTTTCAACTATCACGCAAAACACTCAAGTAAATGTTGTGTTAGTAGGAAATGATTATGAAATCACCTTTGAAACCTTTGGTGGTTCAACTGTTTCAAGCATCAATCAAACAATTGGTGAGGTAGTCTCGAGTCCTGAAAATCCAACAAAAACAGGATATACCTTTGGTGGGTGGTATTTAGATGAAGCCTATTTAAACGAATATGCAAGTTTTACAACAATGCCTTATAACGGACTAGCACTTTTCGCAAAATGGACGCCAAATAATTATACCATTACCCTTGATCCTCAATTAGGAAGTGTAAGTCAAACGACGGTTCCTGTTTTGTATAATGCAAGCATTGGTTATTTACCTACTCCTGTTAGACCGGGATACCAATTCCTTGGATGGAGTTTGAATCCAAATGAAACAGCGTCAAACTACATCACTTCTTCCTCAAACTATACACAGACTCAAAATATAACAATTTATGCTATTTGGGACTATGCCGATTATGTAATGAATCTCTTTGTAAATGGTGGAGATGCTCTAATTTCCAACACCGCAAGCGTTACCTATATGAGTCCTATTTCAACGTTTATTCTACCTACAAGATTAGGTTATACGTTTGAAGGATGGAATACACTTTCATCTGGACTTGGAACGACCTATGAGAATTCAGATATTTATCAATTGACTAGTAACTTGAATTTATATGCTATTTGGGAAGCAAGTGAAGTAAGTCTTGCCTATACGGTCGAGTATTATTTTGAAAATGTCGACGATGATTTATATACTTTAGGAGAACAAGTAAGCTATCCTGGAGTGACGGATACAGAAGTAGAAGCAATCATTAACTCTTATTCTGGATTTACATACGCGGTTGATTCACCTTTCAATGTAATCAGTGGAACGATTTTAGGAGACGGATCACTTGTCTTAAAAGTTTATTATGACCGAATAATTTTTACCGTCACGTTGATTGATTCATCGGATACATCAAGTGGGTTCTTTATGGTGAAATATGATGGCTTTTTAACCAATCTTGAAACACCAGTCAGAACTGGCTTTACGTTCCTTGGATGGGTAGACTCAGAAGGAAATGAATATACAGCTCAAAATCAAATAGCGGAAAACTTGATTCTTTATGCAAGATGGAATCAACTTATCTGTACGGTTACTATTGAAAGAATCTTCTTAAAAGGAGATATCGAACAATCTAGATCTACTATTACAACACAAGTTGGATACGGGAATGATTTTTCACCGGTATCGCTGATTGAAGGATATGATTTTAACTATTTTATCGGTTCAGATTTGGTAGAACATGTACTAGCAGCCGATACGTTAAATATTACAGACAATGAAACCATACAAGTCTACTTCGATATGCAAAGTTTTACCATTAATTTCACGCAGTTCTTATCTACTGCAGAAGATATAACAATGGAATCTTTCACGGTATATTACGATGAAACATTTAGCAATTTACCTACGCTTATATTAAGTGGAAATGCATCTTATTCTCTTGTTATATGGAATAGAACCGTTTTTCAAAATGTCAAATCCAACATTGATGTATTTGCCGTATATTATCCTGCATCTGGCAAAACCGTTACCTTTACCGATAACGGAACCATTAAATACATCATTTCTGATACAGATGTTCCAACAGGACAAATCATTACAGAAAACTCCCCCATCTGGAATTTACAAAAATCAGGATATGTCTTTTTAGGATGGTATTATGATCTTTTAGGACAAAATCCTGTAAGTATCACTGATCTAGATTTTACTTTGCTTGGCTCATCGGTAAATCTTTATGCTCTATGGGAACAACTTTTCCCATATGATGATCCAACCGATGTGACAGTTTCAGTGTCAGGAACAAGCGTCTCTGTTACTTGGCATCAAACAACTCTTTTGGGAATGTATCCATCTTCTTTTAACTTATTAATTGATGGAGTGGAATACGTTTTAACTTCAAGTAATTACACGCGAGTTGCGACTTCTTTTACCTATACAAATGTGCTGCTTGATAAACTAAAAGATGTCGGAACACATCACGTTGCCGTTAAAGCTTTAGGAGATAATCTTGGAAGTCTTAATTCTGCGTATTCGGTAGTGTGTGAACATGTTGTTGCAACCGAAGAGGAAGAAATTAGTGATGTTGAGATTTATGACTATTTCATTATCGAAACAACTATTTCTGGAAACGAAAATTATATTTTTTATACTGATATGACTTATAATTTCTCTTCAAAATACAGTTTCTTAGTGTTAGATGGAAACGAAGTTATTTCATCAAATCAAAATTTACTTATCACTTCAGGAACACCAGGATTATTTGAAATCATGATGTTTAAAACAGTCGATAACGTCACAACTCAGACTTTAATCCAAGGAAAAGTTGTTACTTACATTAATCAATTCCAACTTGGAAAATCCTTAACTGATTTTAACAATGAAACAACTTCAGATAATTATTTGAATCCAAATTTTGAAATGTATAAAGTTGGAAACAAAAACGATTTCTACTTTACGTTATCCATTCTTAATAATACCGGAAGTAAAGTAGACATGAATGATACAGTTCTTGATTTTGCCTTCTATTTAAAAACAGGATCTACTTATTCACTACTTGAAGGAGAAGATCTTGCGAGTTACGTCACTCAAAAAACAGGATATCTGTTTAAATTTACAACACTTGCAACAGGAAGACAATTTAAAGTTGAAATTGCACCAAGATATCAATCCTTAGAAATGACCGTACCTACAAGAACTTTTGAGTTTGTTGTAGAAGACGCTTACAATGCATTTACGAACGCACAATTACAAGTTTTATTTAAAAATTTAAGTGTTCATCATATTATTTTACATTCGGATATCACAGCTTTAGTAGATCCTCTTTATTTAAATGAAGATGGTTCTCCTATGAATGGATATTCTCAAGTGTTACCAAGTGGAACCATTGATTATCGTGGTAACGTCTACCAAAGAGTTGGCGTATCAAATAACGACTCCTTAGTATTAGATGGTAACTACTTTACCATTGATGGATCTGGACTACCTTATGTGAAAGTTACATCCGATCCAGATGGTGGATACACCGACGTTGGAGTTGGTACAGGTAGTACTTATGGAATAGTCAGTGTTCAAATTGGAATATTCTGTTACAACGTAACCCCAGATCCAACAAAAGTACTCATAAACAACGATAATGCAGTCTACTACTCCAATTTAACGATTTTAGGTAATACAACCACACCTTCTGTTAACTATTCGTTAAGCGCCGAAGAAATTCTTTATCAAGAGCAATTAATGTCCATCAATTCAGGAGGACTTGCTGGAGTAATGACAAGAAACGGTAGCACCTATTTAGAAAATGTTAACATAGGATATACAACCATTGCTTGTTTCTTAACCGCATATGGTTATAAGCTTGATGGAGTAACTTCCATTTCTACTAACACCAATTACGTTCGAATTTATGATTCTTGGGCAAATAGTTTTTATGACTATGGATCTCCTATGATTGATATTAAAAATTCTGATATTGGAAGTAGTGGTGGAGCTGCCATTCACTTAGAAGATGTTCGACCAGGAAATTCAGGAATTGAAAACATTACCGTAACAATCGATGACTCAACCGTCATTAATAACTGGATTTCAGGAGATGAAGCTTGGTTTAAAGCCTTTGGATTCTCAGGACTTGCATTGCTTCTTAAGAGTCAAGCAGAAGTAGAATTAAACAAAATGGATAAATCAATTATTCATTTAGAAGAAAATCAAATTACAGGAGCTCTCTCTGAAAAAATCAATTTTATCATTTTATCAAGAGATATGGATAGCGCCGTGACAGAAGACGAATTCTTCAACCAAACGAGTGGTTCTGAGATTGTACTTCATTTAGAAGACGAAACAGGAGTAAATACTTTAGCTCGCGCTTTCAATTTCCTTCAAACGGATTTTAGAAGTACTCAAGTAACTCCTGGAACCTTGTTATCACCTGTTGGAATTTATTCATCTTCAGCCGCATTTTATGCCGCTTTTAACACCGTTTGTCAAGACTTGAGTTATTTGGCAGGCTATGGCTATACAGCACAAGATATTGCTGAATTAGCCATCAATGTAGTTTATATTGCTAGTTTTTACAACCTAAGTCTTCCTCAAGCGGAAAATGTAGTTGGGGCGATTGGTGAATATGGATTAACCGTTTCTCAAGCAGTTGCTGCAGTCGTAGGAGAATCTATGCCAGCACAACCAAAATATTTAGAAATTGCACAAGAAGCTGCAGGACTCGGAAAAGTTCAATTGATTCTTGAGTACGGAGCCCAAGCTCCATTGTAATGAAGTAACACTCAAATTCTTAAAGAAAAATGAAGATGTTAATCCACACAAAACGATGTGGGAATTAACATCTTTTTCTTTTGTCTTTTTATCCTATTTTGAAAAAGTAATCATTCACGAAATCTTCACGAGTTCAAAACGAAATCTACACCGAAATAGATTATGATAGAAGTAATATTTTTGAAAGGAATTGAAATGGATATGAAAAAAACAATCATGATGTTACTGTTTGCTGCAATTTCGTTTTCTTTAATAGCCTGTAAAGATGCATCTGTTGAAACCATCGCGTCTTTAACAACCTCTACACTTCCAGATATCGACTTATCCATGGACGTATCAGATGAATATTCTGACTGGGAAGAAACAGAAGTTGTTTCTTTATATTTTGATTTAGGGAATGTCGTTTCGAGTGATTATGCCGGTATTCAAGTAGGAGCCTCGACTGTTATCTTTACTCAAGCAAATACATATGTACTGAATGGGTCTTATCAAGGAACCCTCATTATTAATGCCCCCAGTCAAGAGGTAAGACTTATTTTTAATAATGTTGAAATTACGGCAAGTCAAGGAGCAGCCCTTATTATTCTTGATGCGGACAAAGTCATTTTGAGTATGCCAGAAGGAACGATTAATTCAATATCTGACTCAACGGATTACGGGTATGGGGATAGTGAACTAATGAACGTTGATGCCGCTCTTTATAGCAAATCGGATTTAGTCATAAACGGGCTTGGATTTTTAACAATTTATGCCAATTATCAAGATGGAATTAAAGCAAATGATTCTCTTGTTCTAAGTGATATCGATTTGAAGATTTATTCAGTGGATGACGCAATCAATGTTAATGATTTTGTATTAATTCAAAGCGGTGTATATAATATTGAAGCGGGTGGAGATGGTATAAAAGTATCTCACGATGATTTAGATAAAGGATACATTGCAATTTTGGATGGAGAGTTTAATCTAGAAGTTATTAACGACGGGATTCAATCCTCTTCTTATATCGTCATTGAAGGAGGTAATTTCAATATTATATCAGGAGGAGGCAGTACGGCTTTTCTAAGTAGCGACCAGTCGAGTAAAGGCTTAAAGGCCAGTCTTGGGATTAGATTAAATTCAGGTGTCATTTGTATCAATTCTTCTGATGATTCACTTCATAGCGACAATTTAATATCAATTCAAGGTGGATATATTACTCTTGAAAGTGGCGATGAAGCCATACACTCTGATGATGAACTTAACATTACAAATGGAGAAATTTCTATTACGAAATCTTTTGAAGGAATGGAAGCTTTAAACATTTATATTTCAGGAGGAATCATAAATATCATTGCAACAGATGATGGAATTAACGGGGCAGACCCAGACATTGATGCAGAAGATGCACTTTCTCCAAATGAAACTCCAAGTGCACTTCTTTCAACGGCTCATATGGAAATATCGGGAGGAGTTCTTATTATCGAAGCAGAAGATGATGGAATCGACATCAACGGAACTATTTACCAAAGCGGAGGTCTCATTTTAATCAATGGACCTGTTAGTGGAATGCAAAGCGTAATTGATTATGATTTAGAGTGGGTGGTGACGGGAGGAACAATTATAGGAGTTTCTGGATATGGCGCTGAGAGTAAAACTCCATCTGAGAGTTCTACTCAAACTTGTTTGCTTTATAATACAAAATCTATACAAGCATCAGGAACCACTATTTCAGTTCAAGATTCTGATGGAAACTTCTTGTTTGCGTTTACGCCTAATAAATCATTTCAAGCAATCACAATCGTTTCATCTACTCTTGAGTTAGGACAGTCTTATACGCTTTATTTAGGAGGAACGATTACAGGAGAATTAACAGATGGATATTATATCAATCCTTTGATAGAAGACGCAAGAGTTTTGGGAAGTGTCACGATATCTTCTATTATAAATTATGTGAATGCAACCATTTTAGTTAGATCTAGATGATTTCAAAACGAACCCTCAAATAGAATGTAACATAAAAAAAAGATAAGCGAATCTAAAAGCTTTTCTTTTTTCTTTTTGCATATTGAAACTAAAATCAATTTATGATAATATTGATTCAAATTAATATTTGTTATTTAAGTATATCTTGATTTTAGGAGGTGTCCCATGAAAAAAGCAATGGAAAAAAATAACATAAAATTATCTTATATCTTTATGACTGCATTCTTTCTTTTAGTTGTTGGTTTTCAATGGGTTCGCATTTCTGGATTAAATTTAGGATACTTAAAACCAACCATTGATGTAAAAGTTACCATCATCTATTTGCTTTTCATTCTTTTTTTACCAATCGTAGTTTTACTATTTATCTATTTGTCAGGGTTATTTATTGTAACTGTTAAAATCAAAATTCCCGAAATTTCAAGTTTTAAAAATCAACTTTATAAAAACATCAGTTTATTAAATAAATATAATCCATTTAATAGAAGATTAAATATTCAAAGTAAATACAAGATTATGAGGTGTTGATTCATTGTTTGAATTTATAACAAATAAAAACGATGAAGGGAGCATCATGAAAAAAAGAATATATTTAATTATAATACCAGTAGTTATGTTTATATCGATTGTAATACTTTACAGTATTGTGCCATCGATATACAGATTCTGGTTTGTTTTTAGACATGTATTAATTTTCGCTTTAGTAGCTTATCTATTGATTTTTGGTTCATACTTTATTTACAACAAAATTATTAAACAATTTGATATTAGTAGAATCAGGTTGTGGATTTTAAGAATATTTACCATTTGTATTGTTTCATTGCTTTTGATTTTAGGAAGCAATTTTCAAATAAATTACATTGAACGATATGAAATCCCACCTCTGATTGCATGTGCATATTATGACCATTTTGACAACTTGATTTACTCTTCACAATTTGATTATATATGTCCAGTGCTTGATAACTATTCCAATACCTTTACAAGTGACAAAGAATATATTTCTTTTGACGTTACCGAAACGGCAAGTGGAGAATATACGAACTATGAATCAGTAGACAACTCAACTGTTTATATGTATACCGTGTTATCAAGTCATTTTGAATATGTATATAATGAAAATAAGAATATTGAAAAAATCACCATAGAAGCACGAGTTGTTTCGGAAGAATCCACTGAAGAAAGAGAACACACAAAAAATTACTACAGTGGATATAAGAAAGTCATAGAAAATGAATATAATCCATTGCTTGTGGTAAGCACAAATACAACGCAAGAGTATTTAGATGAAATTGATTACATTGATGCAAGTAGTTATACGGCCCCAGAGTTTTCGAATTTAGACGCAAATTGTATTGTCTATGAATCAAGTTTATCTGAAATAGAAGATCAAACTTCAGGATATGATCGATATTTAATCGATATTTCAATGACAACTTTCGAAGAAGATATTCCATCGACGTTTGTTTTTGCAAAAGGTGATGTAGAATATGTAACAGATGAAAATAGCAACCCGGATGTATTTGACATTGATTTCTATGAAAATGATCGTTATATTGACACATCCATTAATTATAAATTTAATTATAGTACAATAGAAGTAATCAAAGATTTGCCAGATATTATTAACTTTTATACAAATGACGCGGAGAATCGAATTGGAAGTTACGTATATAACACAAAGATGGATTCATTCTATTTAAACAATTACTCTCGATTACTAATTAACTTAGAAACCGGGACTTTAGTAGAAGTAGAAGATTATGTAGTCCAAGATGAACAATATTTTATCAACCGTTTTTCAACTTCTAAGATTATTGAAACAGAAATTGGCAAAAAAGTAGAATATTATTATACCTACGCATTAAGTAATGGCTCTTTTTTGTTTGGGTATAATCAAGGAGATTATTATAATGCTTTCACCTCAGAGGGAATTAACTCTACCTATAATTTTCCTTTTTCTATAAGTTTTAAGCAAATGTATGATTATAAATTCATGATGGAAGATGTAGTAAGAATTGAAACCATCAATATCTATCAAACAAATATTTTGATTGAAGGATTTAGAGAAGCTTATAAATAAAATATTAAAAACTAGAATGAAAAAATTCTAGTTTTTTTACATGAAAAACAAGACATATCTGTTTTTTAAATGAATTTAAAGCTTAAGTTCATAGGCTATTGACAACAAATTTTATCTGTGCTAATCTTATTAAAATGAATCTTAATCAAATTCAAAATGAAGAAACAAAATGATATACTAAATTATAACTTGTTTTATACCATTTTTTTTAAAAAACGCATGATGCATCGCGTTCAAATGTTGTCTTATTTTCCTTTTTATCACTAAGAACATTTGAATCAAATCTACAATCTATCTTTTGACGCATTCGGTTTTTATGATGTGTCTTTATTGTGATTAAAAAAACAATTTAAATAGAAAGAATAAAGAGAGGAAAAGCAAATAACATGAAATCAAAATTATTTTTTGGATTAGTCATACTTCTATTTGTAACAATTCTTGCTGGATGTGCTTTGGGAGGAACAACCACTACTACCACCACTACCACTTCTCAAACGACTACGACTACTTCTGCAATATCATCTTCAACTACTGTTTCGACACAGACAACCTTTACAGTAACTTTTTCGCTTGACGGAGGAACTCTTGTTTCTGGAACTCTTATTCAAAATGTGTTACCAGGCGCCACTGCTTTGGCTCCAACGATTGAAAAGGCAGGGTATTCCTTTTTAGGATGGGACTCAGGATTTTCTAATGTTACATCCAATCTTACCGTAACTCCTCTTTGGGAGGAATTGCTAGGAACAGTTGGACTGAATTATACATTAAAAGATGACGATACTTATGAAGTCGCATACTATGTAGGAACAGAAGTAGAATTAACAATACCCATGTATTACTTAGGTAAGGTAGTATCTGGAATAGGAGATAGTGCATTTTTTAATAGCCAAACTTTGACAGGTATTTCTCTTCCTGAATCCATTGTATCCATTGGGCATCAAGCCTTCTATTTTTGTAGAAATTTGATTCATATTACTCTACCTTCACACCTTGAAATAATTGGCAGTTACGCTTTTTATATGTGTATTAATTTACCTAATTTAATTTTTCCTACAACCTTAACGACTATTGAAAATTACGCATTTTCGAATACGCATAGTATTACAAGTATTAGTTTTCCAAATAGTCTAACTTCTTTAGGAGAAGGAGCCTTTAGTGCTTGCGAAGCACTCTCAAACATTACGTTTGGAACCGGACTCACTAAGCTAAGTGATGGATTATTTTTAGGCTGTTCCGCACTTTTATCGATTACGATTTCCGATCAAGTTACTGAATTAGGAACAAGTGTTTTTGCTTATTGTGAAAATCTTTTGACAATTGTTTTTCCCGACTCTATCGAAAAAGTTGGAAGTAACTTACTTGGATATAGTTCTCCATGGCTTGATAGTCAAAATGATGGAGTAGTATATATTGGCAAAGTAGCATATACCTACAAAGGAGTTATGCCAAGTTCTACTTCGCTTACTTTTAATCAAGGAACAAAAAGCATTGCGCCATATTCATTTAATGATCAATATAATTTAGTGGAAATTATCATGCCAAATTCAATCATTGAAATTGGTGAGAATGCTTTTTCTCAAGATTTTAATCTTGGCCAGATTACCTTTTCATCTGGACTCCTTCGAATTGGAAATGGAGCTTTTAATATCTGTAGTGCCATAACTTCTATTACATTTCCTGCTGGATTGGAAGAAATAGGATCTGGAGCTTTTTACTCGATTAGCGAACTTTTGACAGTAGTTTTACCAGATAGCATAAATTACATAGGCGATGGAGCGTTTTCAAACTGTACCAAACTTGTATCCATTAATTTGCCCCTAAATATCTCTTCTATCTCAGATAATCTTTTCAAAGATTGTACAAGCCTTCAATCCATTGTTATTCCAGATAACATTTATACCATCGGAGAATATGCTTTTTCTAATTGTGCAAGTCTTAGTTCATTGACATTAAGTAGCAATCTAGTAGAATTTGGCGAACGAGCTTTTTCTCATTGTGTTAATCTAACATCCATCAGTTTCGGTGGAAATGTAACAACAATTAATGAGTATGCTTTTTCTGAATGTACAAGACTCGTTAATATCACGATACCTGCTTCAGTTACCTTTTTAGGAAAAGGAGCATTTTACGGATTACGCACACTTGAAACAATCTCAGTTGATTCTTTAAATCCAAATTATGCATCCCTTAATGGAGTGCTTTTCACCAAAAATATGGAAAATTTAGTTCTTTATCCTGCAAAAAAAGCAGATGTTAGTTATTCGCTTCCATCTGGGGTAAAATACATTGAAGATGATTCCTTTTATAATTGTAAAAATCTAACCAATATTACTTTTCCAATTGGATTGGAATCCATTGGACAATATGTTTTTGATGAATGTACAGGACTTACGTCGATTGTCTTTCCGGACGGCTTACTTCACATTGGATTTCTAGCTTTTTCAAATTGCACAAATATTGCATCAATCCAATTTCCAGATAGTTTAAAAGACATTGGAACATATGCTTTTGGTAGTACGGCATGGTATAATAATCAACCAAGTGGAATGATATATGCTGGAAAAGTATTTTTAATTTATAAGGGAGAAATACCTTTAGCTACTTCAATATTGATCCTTCCAGGAACAATAGGAATTGCAGGGTCAGCCCTTTATGGACAACCTAATTTAATCGAAATCACCATTCCTCAAAGTGTAATATTTATTCAAGAATTTGCTTTTTACGATTGTGAGGCTCTTACAACTATTACCATTCCAGAAAACGTAGAATTTATTGGAAGGTACACCTTTGGAGAGTGCGCTAATCTTGAAACAGTCAATATGCTTGGAGTAACTCCTCCTGTTTTAGAATCCTGGTTAGCATTTTGGGATGTGCCATCTACTCTTAAAATTATGGTCCCAGCAACGACTCTTCAAGCATATCTAAATGCTTTTGAAGGTTGCGAAACTTACATTCAAGAAACACCATAAAGAAAGATTTAATGACATAAGAATTAAATACATAGCTAATATGATATTTTATGATACCGCCTTTTATATCGAGAGCAAATTTAAGCATTTCATTTTTCAACTTTTCATGTGTATGATATAATATTATATATATAAAACACTTTTTTAGGAGGAAATAAAATGGATTTAACTTTTCAAAAACTACGTCGATTTAATATGATAATGGGTGCACTTCATCTAATACAAGGAATATTAATGTTGTTTTTAGCTTCAACTGTCATCCAAAAGATTGGAGAATTTCAACCAATTATTACACAAAACTTTTTACAATTTAATACAATTACGCAATCATTAGAACTTGCAAGTAAAGAACTATTTCAATTACCGTTTGGAATACTTGTGGCAATGTTTTTATTACTAAGCGCAGTGGCACATGCACTAATTTCGATTCCAAATAAACTCAATAAAAAATATAATAGTGATTTGCAAAAAGGAATCAACCAATTCAGATGGTTTGAATATGCGCTAAGTTCATCGATAATGATTGTACTAATTGCGACTTTATTTGGAATTTATGATATAGCGTCTCTAATCCTAATTTTCATAGTGAACGCTAGTATGAATTTATTTGGACTTGTGATGGAACAATTAAATGCGAAAAGAGCACAAAACGAAAAAATCAATTGGGGACCATTCATTTGGGGCGCCATTGCCGGAATCGCTCCATGGATTGTTATCTTACTTTATATGTTTGGTAATGCTAATTTTGGTCAAGTTCCTTGGTTTGTATGGGCCATTGTTGGAACGTATTTTGTTGCATTTAACTCTTTTCCGGTGAATATGGTTTTACAATACAAAAAAATTGGTAAATGGAAAAACTATCTTTATGGAGAACGAGCTTACATTGTGTTAAGTTTGGTTGCGAAATCACTTCTTGCTTGGCTTGTATTATTTGGAGCAATGCAACCATAAAATTTAGATATCATCGACAAATACTTGATTAGAGATAGCTTAAATTAAGAAAAAGATTGATTTCTTTCCCACATTCAAAAATAAAAAATTATATTTCTTGCATTAATTCAAAAATAGTGTATTATAAAGTAGATATAATATAAATGTGGATTGAAATTAAGATAACGAAGTTACCTCAATTATAATGATACAATTTGTAAAAAATCAAAAATAATATAAGGAGGTAACATTCATGACTGGTAAAGTAAAATGGTTCAACGCTGAAAAAGGGTTTGGATTCATCACTGCTGAAGATGGAAAAGATATATTTGCACATTTTTCTCAAATTCAAAAAGATGGATACAAAGCTTTACAAGAAGGCGAAGCTGTTAGTTTCGATGTAACTGAAGGACAAAAAGGTCCTCAAGCATCAAACATCGTAAGTTTATAATTTACAACTAAAAAGCCGATTTCGGCTTTTTTTTATTTACATTCAAATAATTAAATTTCAAGAAATAGTAATAAAAGAAGTTGAATCAAGTCAACAAGTCATAAAAAAAGCAATCGTTAATTTAACGATTGCTTTTTATTATAGTTTCGTTAAGGTGTTGGAACCAATACCATTCTAAAAGTAGTGAAATCATTTGCAGTGCCATTTGAGCCACTAAAACAGAAATTTCCAGGACCAAGTTGTCCAAGCGATCCTCCTCGAATGAACCATGGATTTTGAGTAGTTGGAGAGATGGAACTTTGACCGCCCCATGCAAAATTTTCACCAAAGCCCCCACTTGTTTCATAGGTGGCGTCTCCTTTACTTAAAGAACCTAAAGCACTAGTTGTTAAGAAGGTATCATAGTATTTAGAATTTCCGGCAAGGATGGATAAACCATAGGCTGGATTACTTGCGTTAGAAGAAGGAAGTAAAACACTTGCTAATATTTCATTGTACCCACCGTTCATATCGTAAACACCATAGGCGTTTCCTGTAGTTGACTGATGTCCATTATATATCCAAGATGGGTCAGTGTAAGAACCTAGTAAAACATCACTTCCACCTGTTTTTGGTGCAAGAACATTTTGGCTGTTATAAATAGTAGAATAAAGAGTTGCATTTGTACTTGCGTAAGTTCGGTATCTGCCATAAACAGAAAGTGAAAGATAACTTATGGCTCCCCATTCGCTGCTTTTTGAAAGATGAGAATCGAGTTCGGTTGAATTCCAACCATAATAAGAGGCTTTTGTTTCCATTTGCCTTGCTCGAAGAAACTTAGAGTCAAGATTTCCTGTCATAAATGGTGTTACAGCTGGTACTGATTGAACTTCACCCAATATTTCAGAGGCTTGAAATTTTGCAACCCAAAAACCAGTTAGTGCTTGTTGGCCAAATGTAAACGCAGGATGACTGGTCCAAGTATGATTGGAATCAGATGCAGTACCGGTAGTTTGTAATGGAAGATTGTGAATATTATCATTTGTGCCAACTGTAAATTTGATATCGATTGATCCTGTTTTGGATTCGTTCCAACCAAGAGAAACTCGGTAGATGTAACGAGGAATCCAAACCCAATAAGATCCATCTGAACTTATAGCATTGGCCCAGCGGGAAGAACCAATATTTCCTGGATGAATTCTGTTTGGAAAGGTATCAAGGTATGCATACCATTTTGTTTCATCCCAATTTGGATTGATAGTACCGGTTTGGACATTGGTATATTTTACAATTTCATTATAATCATCATCCCAATAGACTGGGTTCATTCCAGTTAAAAGAATGGGAGGGTTGACCGCCTGCGCAAGAGAGGAATTATACCCACTGATTTTTGAAGCATAAGCACTCCAATTTGTAGATCCTTGATACAAAGTTAAACACGTAGGAAATACAAGAAGCTTCAAATAAGAAAGAGTGTTGTTAAAAGCATTTGTTCCAAGAGTTGTTATGTTAGATGTATCAGTATTTTCAAGAATTACTTCTTCAAGATTTGAAGCGTTTTCAAAGGCATTATTACCTATGGATTTAATCGATTCAGGAATCGTTATAGTCGAAAGAGTTTGATTGTTTTTAAAAGCATTGTCTCCTATTGCTACAACCGGCATCCAATCTATTTCATCTGGCACATAAAGTACTTGACTGCTTCCGGTATAAGAAGTAATGGTAACTTCATCGTTGGCTATAGTATAAGTATACTCATAGGTCATCAAAAGTTGCCAATTAATCATACGATTTTGACTGGTTTTAACCATCAAAAAGAGTTCATTGTCTGTACTCAACCCATCATCAATTAAGGTTACAACTTCTCCAGCATTTAAGCCAAGTCGATATGATATTTCCGTTGGAACATTTATATAATTCAGGTCGGTTTCAAAATCCATTAGGGTAAATCCTCTTCCCCAAGCGAAAAGTCTACCAAGACTTGTGAGTAATAGAAAACGGTCACCCATCGTGGAAATAGAGGACACTGTTTCATTTGTACTTAGATTTAATGAGGAAGTGATATCTGTTGGGTATTGAATACGGAGTTCGACTGAACCAACGCCAGCTTGTCCAAATTCATTGCCACCAAAAGAGATAAGACGGTTATTTGACGTTATAACCATTGCACTTTTCCAACCGGCCATGACATCTGAAACTGTCTCTCCAGATTGAAGGCCAAGAGTAGGATTAATTAGAATGGGAGTAAGGAAATTTTGCATTTCATCTGCGTTACCAAGAGCAAAGTTGTAACCACTTCCAATTCCGTAAAGGTTACCAAAAGAAGTAAGAATATGAACGTGAAACCCACCAAAAGTCACTTTAACAATGGTTTCTCCCGTTTGTAAAAGCGATTGAAAGGTTGTTACTTCGGTTGGTTGATTCTTATTAGTCGTTGTTCCATCTAATAGAAGACCATAATTATTATTTCCCCAAGTAAATATCCGGTTATTCGATGTAATAGCTAATGATTGACTTTCTCCAGCCGCGATCCACTCAATGGTTTCACCGATTCCTAAAGAAAAAGACGAAGTGAGATCATAAGGAGTTATTTGATCGGTATTGGTTTGATTACCCACTTGGCCAAAATCGTTGTAACCCCATGAAAGTAAGCGGTTATTAGTGGTGAGTAGTAAGTTGTGCTCAGCACGAATGCCAATCACAAATTGTTTAACGCCTTCTCCTGAAGCAAGACCGATATTTGAAGTGATGTCAATGAAAGTATCTTTGTATTTAGGCGTTGATTTTCCAAATTGACCCGTTAAATTAGACCCGATAGCGAGAAATCTTCCAGTTGAAGTCAAATAGATGCGGTGTAAGTTCCCTGAATGCATCTCTGTAATGGTCTCACCTGGATCAAGATCCATCCAAGATGTAACATCGGTGGGTGTTTCATAAATAGTAGTATCATTTCCTCCCCACAATGCAAATTGACTGCAAGATGTCATTAAAAATGCCAAACAAATCGTTATTACTGACATAAAAAAGTGTTTTACCATAGCGATTTCCCTTCTGATGTTTTACATCTATGAATAAGAGATAATAAAAAAAGAAAGTAAGAAAATATTATTATCTTTATATTAGCATTATCACAAATAAAAGAGAAGGCTCTCACGGAATATTCTTATTTAAAACATCAAATTTCAAAAAAAATGATAGATCATGTCTTTTTGAATAATCAAGATATAAAAAAAACAATCGTTAGCTTCGCGATTGTTTATTTTTATAGTTTTGTTAAGGCGTTGGGACCAGTATTGTTCTAAAAGTAACATAATTAGTTGAAGCGCCACTTGTACCACTATAACTGAAAATTCCAGTACCAAGTTGCCCGTGTGATCCTCCACGAATAAACCATGGATTTAGAGTGGTTGGCGAAATTGAATTTTGACTTCCCCAGGCTAAATTATCACCAAAATCCCCACTTGTTTCATAGGTAGCGTCTCCTTTACTTAAAGAACCTAAAGTACTAGTTGTTAAGTAGGTTTCAAAGTATTTGGAATTTCCGGCAAGGATAGATAAACCATAGGTAGGATTATCTGCACTTGAAGAAGGAAGTAATACACTTGCCATTATTTCTGTGAATCCAGCGCTCATGTCGTAAACACCATAAGGATTTCCTGTGCTTGACATCTGTACATTGTTTATCCAAGAAGCGCTACCGGAAGTACTGATTAAAAGATCACTTCCACCCGTCATTGGAGCAAGACAATATTGGTTATTATAAAGGACATCATAGAGTATTCTATTTGCAGTTGCATAGGTTCGATGTCTACCATAAACGGAAAATGAAAGATAACTTACAGCTCCCCATTCGCTGCTTTTTGAAAGATGAGAATCGAGTTCGGCTGAATTCCAGCCATAATAAGAAGTTTTCGTTTCCATTTGTCTTACTCGAAGAAACTTAGCATCAAGATTTCCTGTCACAAATGGTGCTACAGCTGGAACTGATTGAACTTCACCTGATACGTCAGAAGCTTGAAATTTTGCAACCCAGAAACCAGTTAGTTCTTGTTGACCAAACGTAAAAGCAGGATGACTGGTCCAAGTATGGTTGGAATCAGATGCAGTACCGGTAGTTTGCAATGGAAGATTGTGAATATTATCATTTGTGCCAACTGTAAATTTGATATCGATTGAACCAGTTTTGGATTCGTTCCAACCAAGAGAAACGCGGTAGATGTAACGAGGAATCCAAACCCAATAAGATCCATCTAAACTTATAGCGTTGGCCCAGTGAGAAGGACCGTTTTCTCCTGTTGTATCAGCATAAGAAAAGGTATCAATGTACGCATACCATTTCGTTTCATTCCAATTTGGATTAATAGCACCGGTTTGGACATTGGTATATTTTACAATTTCATTATGGTCATTATCCCAATAGACCGGATTCATTCCAGTTAAAAGAATGGGAGGGTTGACCGCCTGAGCAAGAGAGGAATTATACCCACTGATTTTTGAAGCATAAGCACTCCAGTTAGTGGCGCTTTGATATTGAGTTAAGAGTGTTGGAAATACAAGAAGCTTCAAATAAGAAGGAGTATTATTAAAAACATTTGTCCCAAGAGTAGTAAGATTAGTTGCATCTTTATTTTCAAGAATTATTTCTTCTAAATTCGTAGCATTTTCAAAGGCATTATTGCCAATGGATTGAACAGAAGCAGGAATCGTAATAGTCGAAAGAGTTTGATTGTTTTTAAAAGCATTGTCTCCTATTGCTACAACCGGCATCCAATCTATTTCATTTGGAACATAAAGTACTTGGTTGTTACCGGTATAAGAAGTAATCGTTACTTCATCGTTAACTGAGGTATAAGTATAATCATAGATTGCCATAAATGTCCAGTCAATCATACGATTTTGACTAGTTTTAGCCATTGAATAAGGGTCGCTATTAGAGCTCCAACCCGCGTTGATTAAGGTTACAACCTCGCCAGTATTTAAGCCTAGCTTACTTGTTATATCGGTTGGAAAGTTTAAAACATTAAGATCAGCTTCAAAATCCATTTTAGTAAATCCTCTTCCCCAAGCAAAAAGCCTTCCAAGACTTGTGAGAAGGAGAAAATGATCTCCATTTGTGGAAATAGAAGATATTGTTTCATTTGTACTAAGATTTAATAAGGAAGTGATGTCTGTTGGATAGCGAACACAGTATTCATCTGAGCCTGCCCCGGCTTGTCCAAATTCATTCCCACCAAAGGAAATGAGTCGGTTATTCGAAGTTAAAATCATTCCATTTAACCAACCATTTATGATATCAGAGATGGTTTCTCCCGATTGAAGCCCAAGAGTAGGATTAATTAGAATAGGAGTAAGTGTTTCAGAACCTTCTTCAGCGTTTCCAAGAGCGAAGTAGCTTTTCATTCCGATGCCATATAGGTTACCAAACGAGGTAAGAATATGAACATGATATGAACCAAAGACCACTTTTTCAATGGTTTCTCCCGTTTGCAAAAGTGATTGAAAAGTTGTTACTTCGGTCGGTTGATTTTTATTGGTTGTTGTTCCATCTAACAAAAGACCGTATTCATTTCTTCCCCAAGTAAATATTCGATTATTCGATGTAATAGCTAATGATTGACTTTCTCCAGCCGCAATCCACTCAATGGTTTCTCCAACTCCTAAAGAAAAAGACGAGGTGAGATCATATGGAGTTTTTTGGTCGGTATTGGTTTGATTACCCACTTGGCCATAAAAGTTATAACCCCATGCAAGCAAGCGATTATTAGTAGTGAGTAGTAAGTTAAAATCAGCACTTAGGCCTATCACCAACTGTTTAACGCCTTCTCCTGAAACAAGATGAATATTTGACGTGATGTCAATGAAAGTATCTTTGTATTGAGGAGTAGATTTTCCAAATTGACCATATTGATTATTTCCAATAGCTAAAAATCTTCCAGTTGAAGTTAAATAGATACGATGCATGTTTCCAGAATGCATCTCGGTAATGGTTTCACCTGGATCAAGATCCATCCAGGTGGTAACATCGGTTGGTGGTTCATAGACAATAGGAGTGGTACTTACCCAAAATGCGAATTGATTACACGCGGACATTAAAAAAACCAAACAAACCGTTATTATTGACAAAAAAAAGTGTTTTTTCATTGCAATTTTCCTTCCGAAATCTTACATCTTTGTTTAAAGGTTAGTAAAAAAAAGAAAGTAAAAAAATATTATTATCTATATTTTAACAGTATAACAAGTAAAAAAAAAGACTCTCACAAAATATTCTTTTTTAAAACACTAACTTCTTTTATGATTTACAATATAAAGATGTAAATTAATTTTTAAATAACGATACTTCATTAAATGAAATTTCTATTTTATATAATTATTTTAAGGTGTTGGGACCAATATTGTTCTAAAAGTAGTGTTATCATCTAAAGAACCATTTGAGCCACTAAAACTAAAATTTCCAGTTCCAAGTTGTCCGTGTGACCCTCCTCGAGTAAACCAAGGATATTGGATGGTTGGCGAAACTGATCTTTGACCACCCCAGGCTAAATTCTCACCAAGACCCCCACTTGTTTCATAGGTGGCGTCTCCTTTACTTAAAGAACCTAAAGTAGGATTTGTTAAGAAGGTATCATAGTATTTAGAGTTTCCTGCAAGGATGGACAAACCATAGGTAGGATTATCTGCACTTGAAGAAGGAAGTAAAATGCTTGCCATTATTTCTGTGAATCCAGCGCTCATGTCGAAAACACCATAAGGATTTCCAGTGGTTGACTGATATCCATTATATGTCCAAGATGGGCTACTGTAAGAACCAGTTAATTGATCACTTCCACCTGTCTTCGTCGCAAAACAATTTTCATTATTATGAAGAACAAGATAGAGAGTTCGGTTAGCAGCGGCGTAAGTTCGATACCTTCCATAAACGGAAAGTGAAAGATAACTTACGGCTCCCCATTCGCTGCTTTTTGAGATATGAGAATCGAGTTCGGTTGAATTCCAACCATAATAGGACGTTTTCGTTTCCATTTGTCTTACTCGAAGAAACTTAGAGTCGAGGTCTCCATCCATAAATGGCGTTACTGCTGGCAATGATTGAACTTCTCCTGAGACCTCTGAGGCTTGAAATTTAGCAACCCAGAAACCAGTTAGTTCTTGTTGACCAAATGTAAAAGCAGGATGACTGGTCCAAGTATGATTGGAGTCAGAAGCTGCACCAGTAGTTTGTAATGGAAGATTGTGAACACTATCATTCGTTCCAATTGTAAATTTGATATCGATTGAACCAGTTTTGGTTTCATTCCAACCAAGAGAAACGCGGTAAATGTAACGAGGAATCCAAACCCAATAAGATCCATCTAAACTTATAGCATTGGCCCAGTGAGAAAAACCATTATCTCCCGTTGTATCTGTATAAGAGAAAGTATCGAGGTATGCATACCATTTTGTTTCATCCCAATTTGGATTGATAGCACCAGTTTGGACATTGGTATATTTTACAATCTCAATAAAGTCATCATCCCAATAAACTGGATTCATTCCAGTTAAAAGAACTGGAGGGTTGACCGCCTGCGCAAGAGAGGAATTATACCCACTAATTTTCGAAGCATAAGCACTCCAATTAGAAGCACCTTGATATTGAGTTAAGCAAGAAGGAAATACAAGCAGTTTTAAATAAGAAGGAGTATTATTAAAAACATTTGTTCCAAGAGTAGTGATATGAGATGTATCAGTATTTTCAAGAATTACTTCTTCAAGATTTGAAGCATTTTCAAAAGCGTTATTGCCAATGGATTTAACAGACTCAGGAATCGTTATAGTCGAAAGAGTTTGATTGTTTTTAAAAGCATTGTCTCCTATTGCTACAACCGGCATCCAATCAATTTCTTCTGGAATATAAAGCACTTGGTTTTGCCCTAAATAAGAAGTAATCGTAACTTTATCGTTGGCTGAGGTATATGAATAATCATAGATTACCATAAGCGTCCAGTCAATCATACGGTTTTGACTAGTTTTAACCATCGAATAAGGATCGCTATGAAGGCTCCAACCTGCGTTGATTAAGGTTACAACTTCGCCTACATTTAATCCAAGCCGATTGGATATATCCGTTGGAACATTTGCATCATTTAGATCTGTTTCAAAATCCATTTTAGTAAATCCTCTTCCCCAAGCGAAAAGTCTACCAAGACTAGTGAGTAAAAGAAATTGTTCTCCATTTGTGGAAATAGAAGAAATTGTTTCATTTGTATTAAGATTTAATAAGGAAGTGATGTCTGTTGGATATTGAACTCGGTATTCATCCGATCCAGAACCCACTTGACCAGACTGATTACCTCCAAAAGAAATAAGACGGTTATTTGAAGTTAAAACCATACCACTTACCCAACCACCAATAACGTCGGTGATTGTTTCCCCTGATTGAAGTCCAAGAGTTGGATTAATTAGAATAGGAGTAAGTGAAACAGAAGCTTCTTGAGCATTTCCAAGTGCAAAGTATCCGCTCAATCCAAATCCATACAAATTGCCAAAAGAAGTAAGAACATGGGCATGCGTTGCACCATAAACTATTTTTTCAATGGTTTCTCCCGTTTGCAAAAGTGATTGAAAAGTTGTTACTTCGGTTGGTTGATTCTTATTGGTCGTTGTTCCATCTAACAAAAGACCATAATCATTTCTTCCCCAAGTAAATATCCGGTTATTCGATGTAACTGCTAGTGATTGATTCTGTCCTGAGGCAATCCACTCTATGGTTTCTCCAACTCCTAAAGAAAAAGACGAGGTGAGATCATAAGGGGTCATTTGATGAATATTGGTTTGATTTCCCACTTGACCAAAATGGTTGTAACCCCAGGCAAGTAAGCGGTTATTGGTAGTAAGTAACAAGTTGTGATCAGCATTAATGCCAATCACAAGTTGTTTAACATCTTCACCTGCAGCAAGGCCAATATTTGACGTGATGTCAATGAAAGTATCTTTGTATTGAGGCGTTGATTTTCCAAATTGACCATATTCGTTATTTCCAATAGCCAATAATCTTCCAGTTGAAGTTAAATAGATACGGTGCATGTTTCCAGAATGCATCTCAGTAATGGTTTCACCTTGATTAAGATCCATCCAGGCGGTAACGTCTGTGGGTGGTTCATAAACGATAGGGCTATTTCCTGCCAATTGCCCACAAGCAGTCATCAAAAAAACCAAGCAAATTGTCAATATTGACATAAAAAAGTGTTTTTTCATTGCAATTTCCCTTCTGATGTTTTACATCTTTGTTTAAAGGTTAGTAAAAAAAAGAAAGTAAAAAAATATTATTATCTTTATATTAGCATCATCATAAAAAAAAGAAAAGACTATCACAGAATTTTCTTTTTTAAACCACTAACTTCTGACACTACTGACTAGTTTAAACTTCTAAGTTTCATTTTGAATGTATCAATTTATTTTCATATACTAAATTATTCACTAAAAATAAAATCATCGAATCTTCTCAAAGCAGAAGAATTCGATGATTAGTTTTATAGATTTAAGAATGCTTTATAAAGCGTGAACTGTAAAAAAACAATGCTTAAGTTTTTGACTTGTTATTGAATTTGATCTTTCATCATTTTTGAAATCATTTTAATAGCTGCTTTTGGACTTAATTTATACATGAAACGCATCATTTTAGAGTCTTTTCCAGCGTAAACTTGAAATTTGTTTTTTTCCATTCCATTAATAATGATAGCTGCACAGTCAGAGGCTGGCAACATTTTCATGGCAGGTTTCTCATCTGCTTTTGGTACTGTCATGGAGACATTAGAATTTTTGGCAATATCGGTAGCAATGGCTCCTGGAAATACAATAGTAACATTTACATTTGTATCTAACAATTCAGCATATAATCCTTCAGTAAGTAATTTAATTGCCGCTTTTGAAGCACCATAAATGGATTGTCCTGGGAATGGGAAGAATCCGCCCATACTGGAAACATTTAAAACGTGACCTTCGGGACGAGTTAAAAGATGAGGTAAAAAAGCTTTTATCATATAAAGAGTACCATAAAAGTTAACGTTCATAACCATATTGATTTTACCATAATCCAAATCGTTGACTTTAATGAATGGTTGAATGATTCCTGCGTTATTTATGAGTCCGTCCACCACTTTATGCAATTCAATGATTTCTTTGGAAACTTGAGTTACGACATCTTGATTTGTAATGTCACAGACATGAATGGATAATTTTTCTTCTTTATCTGCAATTTTAGCCGTTTCTTCTAAACGTTGTTTGTTAATGTCGATTGCAGCTACAACCGCTCCTTTTGCAAGAAGTTGAAGAACAAGTTCTCTTCCTACACCACCACCTGCGCCTGTGACAACGATTACTTTACCATTTACTTTCATAAGTGAAACCTCCTATTATTTTTAAAACAAGATAAGTGAATCTATAATCAATTTTATGTTTAAATAGATTAATTGTCAAGAGTAACACATTTATATTGATTTACGAACAATATTGAAAAATATCCTTGTAAAAAGTTATAAACTTAAAAAATTAATTGATTCATTTTAATGCCGTGCATAAACTTCTAAAATGACAATATTATTTATTGTATGTAGCCTATTCACAGTTTTAAAATTATATGATATAATTTAATAACTAATAATTTAAGGAGTGATATCTTTGATTGAAATACTTGTGGATTATGATATTAATCTATTTGCGATTGTTTTATTATTAGTTTTGTACACTGTTATTAGAGTCAAACGCGATATTTATCGATATTCGACGCATTTACTTTCTGCGATTATTTGGATTACTATTCTTGCATTAATTGTTGAGCCAATCACTTGGATTTTTGATTCCTCTCAAGATAGCTTTGAACTAGCAATAAATTATATTTCTAATTACACCTTAGTTATGCTGTCGCCTATTTTAATTGGAATTTGGGGAAGTTACCTAGATTATAAGATTTTTGGAAACCGGAAACGAATTATTAAACGTCATTATTATCAGTTCTTGTCCTATATTATGTTTGTTTTTTTAATCATTAATATTTTTTATCCTATATTTTTTTATATCGATGATAATTTCAGTTACCATGTAGCCAATTTAGAATGGATAAAATACGTTATTATCTATGGAGGCCTTTTATATTTGTTAGGATTTGTTTTTATAAATCGTAAAATCATAAAAAATAATATTATTTATGGAGTAATAGCTTTCTTTTTTCTTCCGTTAGTTGGATCTGTTTTACAAATTATTGATTATCATTTGTTTTTTTCATGGACGATGCTTGCATTATCTGCAGTTGTAGTTTACATTTTTTTAGAAACTACTACAGGAATCAGGGATTATTTAACAAGGCTTTATTCTAGAAGAACTATGGAAGAATATGTATCAAATTTGTATGATAGGAATTATCACTTTACCTTAATAATGATGGATCTAAATCATTTTAAAGCTATCAATGATCAATTCGGACATCACGTAGGAGATCAAGTGCTAATAGCTTTTGCAAAGCTATTAAGAGATGTATTTAAGGAAGAGAAAATGATTGCTAGATATGGTGGAGACGAATTCATCGTCGTCATTGAGTTATTAAACAATTCATCCATAAATGAAGTTCTAAACGAAATGCGTTTGAAAATTAAAAATGATCCTTTTTTCAATACAAATGGACTTTTTGATTTTTCTTCTGGTATGAGCGTTTACAATGGACATGAGTCTTTGGATCAACTTTATATAGATGCAGACAAGCGAATGTATAAAGACAAATCTTTCATAAATAATAATAAGTAAATGATTTTATAAAAAGGGTGATATCAAAATGTATGAAATTGCCCTTTTATTATGTTTTTGATTAAGACTAAATAAATAATATAACTCTCTTTAAAAAAAAATATAATTAATTTTTAAAATAATAACACAATCATCAAAATTAAGAGTATAATGAAAGAGTATTCCCCATATATAGATTGTAACATTTCACTAGTTAAAGAATTATGTATTGGGATTCACGAAGTCAATATATTAGTTTTTGTGTCAAGATTTATTAGTATAAGTCACTAGTTATGGCAATTATTTTAGCTTTTTTATTAGCAGTTGAATTTCTTGTATTTGTATATATGGGGAATACACCTTATTTTGAATGGCTTGGATTCAGTGAAACCACATTGCTGGTTTCACATTTTTTTTACCTTAGCTTGAGGAAATTTATCTTTTGATTATAACTTGAGAAGAAAAAAAGGATTGTCATTTTTTGACAATCCTTTTTCATATCTTTTAGTCATCTATTTCGATAACATTTACGTACCGATATAAAATACTTTCGTTTCCAGAAGAATCACTTAAGTGATATTCAATAATGTATTCTCCAGGATATTCGGTCAATACATGTCCTGTCACAGAAACTTGTACATCTTCTAAGCTATTATCCGTTGAAGTGACACCTTGATCTGTCCAGTCATCTCCCACAAAAACGGTATCAATTCCTGAATTGATTGTTCCAGTCGGTGCGGTTTCATCAATGACGATAACCATTCGGGTGATTTGTTTTATGACATCTTTATAGGAAACTTGATACACAATTTCGTAAGTTCCCAAAGTGGTTGTATCGACTGTGGTTGAAATCACTTCATTTTCAACCGTAAAACCATAGGCTTTACTTTTGGCACCCATGTCGATAAAACTTGTATTAATTTCGACTGTGTCAATGCCTTCGTTTAATTCAATTGTGACATTGCTTGGATCGACGGTTGTGCAACTTACCAGAAAAAAGAAAAGAAATATAATCATAAATTTATACGATTTACGCACTCCATTCATCCTCCTTATAGGCTACAAAAAGGGTTAAAATTGTTTTAGGTTCTAAATCCGCTAAGACAAATACAAACCTACTCTTTTGGTAAAGTACTCCATCAAGTTCTACTTGATAGATGATGTGATAAACTCCTGAGGTATTACTGTCGACCGATCCTATAATTTCGATTGTACCAAGGTTTGAAGTGGCTCCAGCTTCTATATAGGAATCATGTAAAAATAGGGTTGAAAGTCCTTCGTTTAAAGCAATGATTACCGGAGAGGTTGTAGGTAGTACGTTTACAATTCTTTTAATTTCATAAACGATTTCTAAGCCAAATTTTATTTGATAAGTTATAGTGTATCTTCCTGAAATTAAAGAATTTACAACTCCAATTTTTTGCATGGAAAGTGTTGAGTCTAACAGATGAATTCCTGCATCGACAAAGGAAGAAAACTGATAAATCGTATCAACTCCATGAATTAATTCAACCGAAGAAGGAATAAAAATTTTATTAAAAACAGGGTAGATATCTATGCTTTCAGTAATAGAAGATATCTCGCTACTCCACTGGATAAATTCATAATCAAATGAAACAGTTGAGGTTTTCGTTGGAGGGGTAGGAAGTGAAAAAATTGTATCATAAATATCCGTTATGGTAAATATCACGGTTTGAAGATCAGACCCAAAAAATCTTACTGTATAAAGGATTGGCTCAAATTCTCCATATAATGTTATGTTTTCAGAAGCTGTGTCTTCTAGAAATTGTGTTGTAAGAGAAACCTCTTCAAACCAACCAGTAAATTCATATCCAGTTTTGGCAGGAATTGGTAACAAGATTTCATCATCCGGAAGGAAATACAATTGATTATACAATTCTCCATCAATCATTAAATTAATTTGAATGGCTTCGGGAAGGAACCTAGCATATAATATAAGATTGGTTTGAACTGGAAAAAGAGAATATGGATTAACAAATGAAGAATCCAGAAACCACCCAGCAAATACTTCACCCGGGTTATTCGCTTCTGGTAGAATTGGAATCTCTCCATAGTTGACAAAAATATCTTCTAATGGATCTCCTTCTGATACAAAAGAAATAAAAAGCATAATAGGAGAAAGTTTTGCATACAAGGTAATATTTGATGTTACAATTCCGGATTCATAAATTGAAGTAAATTCGCTATCTATATACCATCCTTCAAACGTATACCCTTCTATATCAATTGACGATGGATCTAAAAAGCTTAAAGCCTCTACTAAAGTACTAGAATAGACTTCATTTAAAGCCATATAGGTAATGTCATAATAAATGATTTCTTCAAATTTTGCATAAAGAGTTAAATCAGATTCTACAGGGCTCATTTCAAAAGGAACTTCAAAAGCAGAATCGAGATACCATCCTCTAAAATAAAAGCCATCAAGCAAGGTAGTAGGAAGAATAAATTCATCTTCATTTGCGACAATGATATTTGCAACTAATGAACCCTCTGTAATAAAGGAAACAGTGTGAAATGCAGAAGAATATTTCGCATATAGAACCAAATCATACGTTATCGGAGTTGAATATGAAAAAGCATTAATAAATTTAGTATCAAGATACCAGCCAACAAACACATAATTTGTTAAAGTTGGAGTATTCACTTCTGGTAAAATATTTCCGTTCAAAACAAAAACGGGTTCAACAGCAGTACCTGGACTTGTCACAAAACTCACTTCATGGTATTCATTGGTTAGAAAATCATAAGTATTAATCATGCCATAGCCAAAATACTCGTCTAGTCCTACAGCTCCTAAATCATTCGCAGAAAGTAGAACTTTTGATCTTATTTCAGATAAAGTAGCTTCTGGATAAAGACTCAGGTACAAAGCTATAATTCCAGATACATGAGGAGCAGCAAAAGACGTTCCTGAAACAGTGGCGTATCCATTATTTGGAACCGTCGTGATAATTTCAGATCCAGGAGCTACAAGGTCAATGGTATCTCCAAAATTGGAATAACTTGCAAGATTTTGATATTCATCTATGGCTCCAACGGATAGCGAGTTTTCAAACGCAGCCGGATATAAAGGTTCATCAGTTCCATCGTTTCCGGAGGCAGCAACAACGATTACTCCTTGTTGCGTGGCATAATTGATTGCCACTTCTGTCTCAGAATTAGCATAAGATCCTCCAAGAGAAAGATTAATAATATCTGCACCCTGTTCTACCGCATAGTATATTCCTTCAATAATTTCACTGTCTTTAAAAGTACCTTCTTCAGCATTATTTGCTTTAATTACTAATAATTGAGTGTTTTGAGTAATTCCTGCAATTCCTACTGAATTGTCTTTGTTTGCGGCAATAACTCCTGCAACCATGGTTCCGTGTCCAAAATCATCAAGCACAGCAGCAAGACCAACTTGACTTGTGACGGTATTATAAGATAAAGAAGAAATTCTGCCTACAAATTCTACATGATTGCTATCAATTCCAGTATCGATGATTGCGATTAAAATAGAAGAAGAACCTTCGGTTAAAGGCCAGGAATCTATAGTCTCGGTGAGTTCTAAAGAATATTGCTGATTTAGATAGGGATCAGTTGTACTTTGCCTTGGTGGAGCAGTAATTGAAGAATAAGAGTTGTATTGAAAACCCTCACTTAATAGAAGTGACTCGTTTTGACTTTCATTGGCTTCGAAAATAGCTATATTATAACTAGTAATAGATTGTAAAGTAAGATTATACGTATCTGCTAAATCATATGCTTCATCAATGCTATCTACTTTATATATATATTCATTTGGAACAACTTGAAAAGATGTAACTTCGCTGTGAAATAAACAAAAACTTATAAAACCAACAAAAAAAATCAAAAGAAGGAAACTGATGATTTTTTGATAACGATTTTTAAACATTCAATTTTCCTCCTTTTGTTAATCGTATATATATTATATACGGTTTTACCTAATAAATTATTGGTTTGTCCCTAAAATAAATGAATATATTTAATTGTAATATGAAAAACCAAATCAAAAGACATTTGATTAATCATATTTTCACTTAAAATTTGATTATTTGATAGAACTTGCCACCTTATTTACTTCTATTATAAAATGTA
>JAHIRM010000025.1 GCA_018818595.1 Bacillota bacterium | reverse complement strand
GCCATCCTCCCCTGCATACCAAATTCACCTGATCAAGTATTGTTAATTTTGAAGTTCCTCTCACATGATACTTTGGGTCATTAAATAATTTGTCAATTGAAACCTCTCCGGAGGATTCCTTGGATTCGAATAATGACATTGGCCTCATAATAATTTTAGCAATTCTTCCTGCGCCAGAATGTCGATTTTCATCCTCAAGTGGTTTTGTTGAGCCGGTAAGTAGGTACTGACCTGCGACCCCCTGATGTTCATCAATGTCTAATCTAATATAATCCCACAATTCGGGAATTTTTTGCCACTCATCAAATAATATAGGCTTAATACCATACAGTAAGTCTGTTTTTCCCGTTGAAGCAAAAACTTGATATCTGGTAAAAACAGTAGGATCTTGTAACTTCACTATCGTTTTAGCATATCTTGCTGCGGTTGTTGACTTCCCACACCACTTTGGTCCTTCTATTTGGATTGCTCCTATGTATGAAATTTTCTCTTCAATATTCTTTTCAATTAATCTTGGTAAATACATATCATCACCACCTTAGCTTTAATTATACTATAATTCGCCATATTGTCAACATATCATTCGCCATATTGTCGTCATATTGTTCGCCACAATGTCAATAACGTGTTATAGCGTTGTCGCCAAAAAGAAAACACCTGATAAACAGGTGTTCAAATGTTATGTCTTATCGTTATGGAGTTTTATTCTAAAATCTCTCGAGTTCTACAGAGTTTTACTCAATTTCCTACAAAGTTTCTTTTTAATTATATGAAACTTATTATTGATTGTTTTGAATAACAACATCAAATGTTGCATCCATTTTATTGGATATTGGGTTAATGTCATCTACTATTTGGACATTTATACTATGCAAACTACTTTGATTTATATTATCTCTATCAAAATCCAAAACCACTTGAAAATCGTTTTCTAAATCATTTAGTTCAGGAATTGTCACTATTAATCGATACGCATTAGATCTCTGCGGATTTGCAATACCCATAAAAGTTGCATCACATTCATGAATAACACCATCGAATGCAACTTCAATCTCAATATTGTATAATTTGATTTCTGTGAATGAAAAATCTCCAAATAAATTTAGTTCATAAATATCAAGTTTTTCTGTTGTATCATTAATATCTTTAAACGTAATAGAAAATGAGGTAATTGTCTTACCTAGAAAATCAATATCTTCTTCTCCCAAATAAGCAAATGTATCTGGAACTATAGGAACATCAAATAGTTCAACTCTTTATTTAAAACATCCACTTAATAGTAATACTAAAGAAAAAGAAATGAACAATAAAATCTTTTTTTTCATACCACTCACCTTAGAATAATTTTAACACAAAAAAAAGGATTTGAGATAAAAATCTCAAATCCGGTGTCGACTACGTGTGTTATCATAACCAAGTATGTGCTACTTTTGAGGTTGTCACAACCAAGTTTGCTATGTGACTAGTATGGAGTTTGTTTTGTAAGCATATGATATCAAAACCCATTGTCCTAAAACCCTGCCAATCCACTTTTCGCCATGAAGTGAAATATCATGTATCAACTTTTTGATTCCTTTAGTTTTTGACCCATGATAATACATGCTACTTAGCCCCCTATATATGTGCCTCTATTTATAATCAATTTCATATATATCTAATAACCTCTTATATTTATCTTGACCGGTTAAGCAAGTATCTAATAGGAATCCTTTTTCTTTCTTCCATTCTTTCAATCCTCGATAGTAAAAAAGTTTGATATCTTCATCAATCGTGAATGGGACAAACCCATGACGCAAACATTCTTTAAAAGCAATCAGTCTGCCTACTCTTCCATTACCATCTTGAAATGGATGGATACATTCAAACATATAGTGAAATTCTATGATATCCTCAAAGGAATAACTTTGCTTGTTTTCATATAAACCTACTAATGATGACATATCACTCTTGACGTCAGCTGGTTTAGATGTTTCTATACCCCCAACTGTGTTAGGTCTCTTTTTATATTCGCCAACATTAAACCATTCTAATTTTGAGTCACTAGTTCCTGTTTTTAGTATTTTATGCAAATCCTTTACAAGTGACTCAGTGATAGGTTCTAAAGATGTTTTAATCATATAATCAATACATCTAAAATGATTTTGAGTTTCAATGACATCATCAATATTTATTGTTTTGTCTTTATCAAGACCTATCGTATTAGTTTCAAAAATATATCTCGTCTGATCTGCAGTTAATTTGCTACCCTCAATATGATTTGAATTATAAGTCATAAGTATTTGTGTTTCATGATAAATACTACCTGTTATTTTATGTTCCATTTCTTCTTTCAATCTCATCAATAGCAAAGGGGGACTATCTACAGAAACAAATGATACAATATCATTTAACTTCACATTTAAATATTTGCATATAGACTCTAATGTCTGTAAAGAAACATATTCTCCCTTTTTAAACTTAGCTCGTGTTGCTGAAGAAATATTCAAATCTTCAGATAATTTTGATAATGTAATATCTTTGTTTTCTAAAGATTTAAATAAACCGTTAAAATTTACTGCCATACCCGATCACCTCACATGTATTATATCACATTATATTTAGTTTTGCAAACATAACACTCATTATTGTTTAGTTTTATAAACTTAAATATATAAAAAGGACTTGAGAACTTAATCTCAAATCCGGTCTAGTTAATGGAGGACCCAATCGGATTTGAACCGATGATGGGGGAGTTGCAGTCCCGTACCTTACCACTTGGCTATGGGTCCTTTTTCATTAAATTTAAAAGAGTAAGCAAAAACTTACTCTACAGGATATGCAAATGGTCGGGAAAACAGGATTTGAACCTGCGACCTCCTGGTCCCAAACCAGGCGCTCTACCAAGCTAAGCTACTTCCCGAAATCTAATGGCGCGCCCATCAGGAGTCGAACCCGAAACCTTTTGATCCGTAGTCAAACGCTCTATCCAATTGAGCTATGAGCGCACAGTATGCGGTCCTGAATTGGATAATGCTCCAGAAAACTACCCGCTTATAAAATATTGCACATCCGAAATTTAAGGCCGATATATATATTATCAAACATTAACCAAAAATGCAACTTTTTTTTACTTAATTTCTTTTTTTTTACTAGTTTTCACTCCCTTAAGCAAATCTAAGCAAATTACCATGGTTTTTCTTAATTATTAAGTATAATAAGTTTATAAGGAAGTGTTACAATGATTAAAAACTATCACGAAAATTCCATTATCATAAATCAAATTGAACTTTTGGTGAAAGATTTATCAGGTTCTCTTGATTTTTATACAAATAGTTTAGGGTTTCAAATTCTTAAAAAAACAAATAAAAGCATTTCATTTACGACGGATCAAATGAATGAATTATTAATCATTACTGAAGAAGATTCTAAAATACAATTCGTTCAAAAATCATCTAGTCTTTATCACTTTGCCATTCTTTTACCAACAAGAAAAGCTTTAGGTAGTTTCTTGCGTCATTTAATTAAAAAACAAATTCCTATAAGTGGTGCATCGGATCACTTAGTTAGTGAATCCATTTACTTAAGAGACCCTGATGGAAATGGAATCGAAATTGCTTGTGATAAAGATGACTCTTTTTGGTATGATGAATTTAAAGAATTACAAATGGATACGATTCCTTTTGATTATCCAGGAGTATACTACGAAGCCTCAAATTTAGAACCATTTGTATCCTTGCCTCAAGAAACAATTATAGGACATCTTCATTTAAATGTTTCTAATTTAAAAAAACAAACCATATTTTATAAAAATATTATCGGCTTTGAGATTACTTATGATAAAATCAAAGGCGCTGTTTTTTTAGGCTCGAGTGCCTATCATCATCATTTAGCTTTAAATACATGGAACACTTTTGAAAAAAAAGAAGATACCAATTCGGTAGATTATATCAAAGCCTTTACCATTTTATACCCCAATTGTGATTTGCTAAAAAACACGCTAGACGCTTTAGAAAAGGCTAAAATTGAAGTGAAAGAAACATCTTTTGGATATAAAACAAAAGATTTTGATGAAAATGAAATTTATTTAAAACTTAAAATGTAAGTTTTGTTCTTATTTAATGTTTATTATGACTTGAATGAATAAAGCAACCAATGGCACATTTAACTTTCTTGCAAACTCTTCCTGTGATAAGTGTTTTGATTTTCTTAATTCAATGATTTTTTTACCAAGGTCCATTTTAAATCCTCAATTTTATTAAAGCAGGAATGTTTTTTACAAAATAATATACCTATAGTAACAAACTACCTATCCTTTTACAAGTTAAAAGGCAATTCTTTCTTTTGGAAGAATTGCCTTTTTTTATAATTAAAATTTATAATAGTCCGGTTGCTCGGAAAATAACAACGATAATAAAAATAGAAAGAATGGAAAAGGTTGTTGTCCAAACCACTAATTGCACAGCGAGTAATTCATCGTTGTCCATTTCTTTGGCCATTATGGCAGAAGATACTGCAGTAGGAGACGCAAGAAGCGCAATAAAAGCGGGGTAATGCATACTAGTAAAATTAAAGAACGTTGTATATTTTGATAAAAGAACTGCTAAAGATAATGTTACAAGTGGCGCAATGACGACTCTTGAAACTGTCCCAATCACAATTTGTTTTGCCAAAGGTTTAATCACAAAGAAATCAAATGTTCCTCCAAGGATGATTAAAGCCAAAGGAGAAGCGACTTGACCTAACCACTTAATTAACAAATAGAGGAATTCGAGGTTATCTTTAATAGAAAATACGGGAAGTTCTGTAGTGGAATCAATTGGAATAAACGAACGAATAAATAACGTTAAAAGCCCTAAAGCTACGCCAATAATTAAAGGGTTTTTAACAATTTTAGTTAGAGTAGATAGCATAGATTTGAATGGACTTTTGGCGTCTTCTTCTTTAACAAACATTGCAAGAGCGATGACCGATAACACATTCATAAGCGGAACCACAATTGCAGATACAAGTGCAACGACAGCAACAGCTTGACTTCCGCCGATGGCTTCGGCCAAAGGAATTCCGATAATTGCAAAATTGGACCTAAAAACCGCTTGAATGATTACTCCTTTTTGTCTTGGATTCTTAATAAAAACCAAAGAAATAATGAGCCCTATCAAAAATAAAATCATAATAGCCATTACTGAATAGAGTACTACAGGCCAATTGATTTCATTCATAGAGGAAATAGAATAAATAGTGTAATAAAGAAGTGCTGGAAGGGCAACTCTAAAAACAAATTTATTTCCTATCACTAAAAAGTTTTCATTCAGAAAACGAATTCTTTTTAAATAATAACCTAGAGCAATCAATAGCAATATAGGTAAAACTGCATTTAAAGCAAATAATAAAGTATCCATCTATATCTCGCCCTTCATAATTGTCATTTTATCTAAACAAATTCAGAAAAGTACTTTTATATTCTACCACTTCTTGTTCTAGAAAAAAAGAATTTTGTTTCAGAAAAAAAGTTAACCCAAAAAAAGGAGGAGTTAACTTTTATGACCTTGAAATAAAATGATTACGAATTCTCTTCTTCTTCTTGAAAAGGTACACTTTCATCATACTTTTTGTATTCAGAAACCACTCGTTTAATAAAACGGAAAAAATAAGGTCTAAAAACAAAGACAATAAAGAAAATGTATGGAGGAATTAGGAATATGGTTGGACCAAATACAACTAAAGTAGTCCAAGTCCATTTTGCATATCCGTGTTTTTGGCAATACCTGAAAACAAGTAAGTAAATAAGCCCATACCATAAAATTAATGCTAAAAAGGCAAGAATCAAAAAGATGGCTTTGGATGAATCAATTGTTACAATTCTTGCAAAAAAACCTGGGGTTGTAATATTTCCAGTCGAAAACCACGGAGTAGAAATTGCAGGATCTGCCGCATCCTTAATAAAATCAAAAATCCGATAAAGTAAAATAGAAATTTGTTGTAAAAACAGTACTGCAAAAATGATAAATGCGGCCGTTTCATATGGCCTTTTGTTTTTTAATAAATCTGTTTTTTCTTTCTTTAATTCTTCTTTAAAACTCATGAATTTCACCTCTCTCTATGGTGAAAAGTGTATCATTTTACAAGAAATAGGTCAATATTATGTGTGTAAAAAATTAAGAATAGTTGTTTTTAATGTTAAAAAAAACGCTACGCTCAATAAAACAAACAAACCTCATGTAATTTGAGGTTTGTTTTTTTATTAATCAAAAATATAATTAGGTAAATTTTCTTCTAGTGCTTCAATGATATCTTGAGCCGAAACTTCTGTTTCGAGTGAACTTGTTACATAAATGATGTTTTCAGATTGAAAAGATAATGCTATGCTTCCATCGATGGAATCAATCGTAATTCTACGGTTATGAGTTAAAGTTTCTAAATAGTCTAAAATCGCAGTTGCATTGTTTTCAATAGATTCAAGTAAAGGGGTATCTTCTTCTAAAATTTTAAGTGTAATTCTATTAATCCATTCTTCTTGATAATAAATTCTAGAAAGTTCATAAGAAGCACTTCCATATTCTATGGATAGTACAATGTAAACCCCATAAGAAAGATCAATAAAATCGACTAATCCTCTTTCGAAAAGAACAACCATCAACTCCGAATTTAATGACAGATAATCCCAAGAAAATTCGTCTTGCACACTCATTATAATTTTTAAAGTGGATGCTTTTGAACTGGTTTTTTCAAACGAGTAAGTGTAATCATTTAAATTGAGATTCATGTCTGATGAGTAAATATCTAAACGCACTCGATCAAAGAAATTGGAAGAATCCAAAGATATCTTTTGATTTTCAATTCCTTCACAAGTTTCATCTAACAAACAATCATCTAAAATAGCTGTCTTTTGTTGACAGGAAACCATGAATATGCACAAAAACATTAAAAATATTGTTAAAATCCATTTCATAAATGTACTTCCTCCCATCAAAGTGAAAACTTTACAATAAAAATATATCATAGTTTAAATCAGTTTAAAAGAAGCCTTTTAAAGTTTATGCAAAGTGTGTGTAAAAAACAAAGACACTTCCAATCAATGTAAATAAGAAAAAGACTACAAATATCAACTGATAAATCAATTTGAATCTAGAAGAATCAGGAAAAGTTAAATAAAATCCTAAAGAGCATGGCATAAACAAGACAAATAAAAATTGTTTTATCGTCACTTTTGAGTTTACAGCTACGACAAGTCTTAACAAAAATAAGAAAGAAGTGCCTCCTATTAAAGAAATCCAAAAAGAGTCAATCATAAACCCAACCAAGAAACTAAGCATGTTTTTTACCTCCTAAAAAAAGATAAAATACACCACTTACCGGTAAAACAAAAAAGAAAAGAGATCCAAAAAACCAAAATAATAAAACGGCCCAAAAATAAAGTGAAAAAAGAAGAAAAAGGCGTTCTTTTAGTTTCATGATGAAACCTCACTTTCTAGCAAAATATAGGTAGACATTTCACTGTTTTCATTTACTTCAATGACTCTTCCACCTCGTTCTAGATTGCCATAAGCATTGTATCCAGAGACTCGACCATAAGCTAAATAAATGCCGCTTGAGAAGAAATAAAAATCATTTAAATGATCGTGTCCTACAAAAACACCTTTGGTACGATTCGCTAATACCAACGCATCAAATAATCCAGTATCGACTCCTTGTGCATATACTTTATCTTCATTAAATAATCCTACGTAATCTTCTGCGTCAATAAATTGACGTAAAGGAATATGCATAAACATCATTGAATCGACAACGTCATTTTCTACGTGAGTTGAATACCACTGTACTTGTGAGGATTGAATGTAATCATATTCTCCTTCGTCTTCGGTATACTCTTCTCGACTAGCGTGTGAATCCATAAAATAGAGATTATAAAAATCGGCATCATCTTTTGTGAAGGTAATCCTAAAGTTGCCATATCCACCGTTTGATAATTCTGGACCCACTTTAAAATATAAATACTCTGTATCTTTAATTAAGTTTAGAAAATCAAAATAATCATGAAATTCTATCTCATGATTTCCAAATACAAAAGTCCAAGGAGTTTCTAAGGCCTCCATACGGTTAATTAATTTAGAAAATAATGTTGGCCCAGCCGTAGACATTGTCATGTCTCCTGTAATAACAATTAAATCAAAATCAGTGCTTTTAACTAACTTTTCGATTGTCGCAAATGTCTTTCGGTCATTAGCGTCAATTCCATAGGTTAAGTGAAGATCGGTTAGTTGTAAAATCTGTAACGTGTCGTTTCTCATTTCTATGACAAACGGTTCATCATCTGAATATTCTATGATTCTGGAACTCTCCTGACAAGAACTTAATGTTAACACCAGCAAAAAAAGTAAAACAACGGTAATTTTTTTCATATAATCCCTTCTTTCATCCTCTATAATTGCTTAATTCATTTCTTTTTTAGTAACAGAAACTAAATACTTTCCTTTAAAAACACAATGATAATGATATCTTTTTTCCTCCTCTAAAACTGTAGGTAGAAAATAAGGAATATTTTCTGCAATTCCGTGGTTTTCAAAATTATTAATCCAAGAAATATTCTTCCAAGCTAAGATTCCTTCGTCGGTGTTGATTGGAGTTATGTATTCAAAAGAATCTTCTACTTCTATTAAAAAAATATGGAGTCCATTTCCAATGGCATCAAAATTTTCCCAAGTAAGAATTCCTTTGTCTTTGATTTGGTTTGGCGTGACTTTAATGTTGGTTTCTTCATCAATCTCTCTAATCATTCCACTTAAGGGTGTTTCCCCTTCAGAAATTTTACCTCCAACTCCATTCCAAGAACCCATCCAAGGATTTTTAATCCGATTCACAAGTAAAATTTCATCTTTTCTTTTGATAAAGCCAAGGGTATATGCATACATAATATTTTTCCTTTTCATGAAGTAATTTTCTATTATTATATCACGTTTTAACCCTAAGAATAAACTAATAATCATTTTATTTTTAGTTAAAAGTCGTTTTTCTTTTGAAAGAAAAACGACTTTGTTCTTGTCGATTAAATAAAATTTATTTCATTTTTGCTTTATCTTCATACATACGGTCATCAGCTAATTTAATCAATGTTTTTATATTTTTCCCTTCATCGGGATAAGTAGAAATTCCACAAGCGAATCTGATTAATTCGGATTTATCTTGAATTTGGAATTTGTTCTTTTCCATGAATAATCTAATTTTTTCTATGTAACCCATCGCTTTTATTTGATTAGCATCTGAAAAAATGATAGTAAATTCATCTCCACCTATTCGGGAAAATATCATGTTTTCAACCGTATTTTCTCTAACACAATCCGCAAAATACGTCAAACATTGATCTCCTATTTCATGGCCATATACATCATTAATTTCTTTAAAGCGATTGATATCAATAATGCAAATAGACAAGTGAGAATGGTCTTCATCAACCTTTTTTACAGCTTCTAGGAGCAATTCATTATGATATCTTCTAGTATAAGCTTGCGTTAATTCATCATATTTTGTGGGTCGAATTGCTTTTTCATATAACTTATGAATTGCTATGGCAATCTCAACTTGCTTTGCAAGATGCTTAATCAAATACTTATCTCTTTCGCTATAAGCAGTAACTGACTCAAAATTATCTAGATTGATTAATCCAAAAAATTGATTTTCGAATTTAAAAGAACAGGTTAAAACGGATACCGCATTTAAAGCATTTATATCTTGAAATTGATTAAATTTCTCCTCTTTTAGACGAACAGCGTTAAATACTTCTAAATTATTGATAATAGCTGGTTCAAATACATCTTTTAATGATGATTGAAATAAATCTTCTTTTTTTAATACGATTTTTCTAAGCATTTTAATATCATATCCATAAGCTGCTCTAAAATGCATGTCTTCTCCTGAAAGGATTAAAATGCTACCAGCTTGAGCGTTTTGAATCAATTTTACCGATTCTTCTAAAACCAATTGCAGCACATCATCTAATTGATCGTTTTTCAGAATTTCTGTTGTGATAAGCATCATTGCTTCAGTGATTTTATAACTTGATTCTAATTCATCATAAACATCTTTAAGTTTTTTCATGTTTTCAATTTGATTTAAGTTTTCTTGCTCTAATTCTAAAAGGGAAGAAATCCTACTTTGGAACGATTGATATTGAACCATCGCGTAGATATAACTTAAGATAGCCATCATAAGGGTTAATCTAAGTCCATCAAAGAATAATACGCTAGTCCCGTGATAAAAAAACAGAACTAAATTAATCGGTATTATTTCAAATAGCATTAAAATGATTCTATTTTTTGCAGGATAAATTTGTATAAATGAAATCGCAAAAACAGAAATCAAAAAAGAAGAGATTTGATTGGAATAGCCTTGATTTATGTAAGCAATTCCGATTCCTATAATAAGGATGATAAAAGGATGTAGCGTTATCATTACCTTTAAAAACGACGATTGCACTTGATAATTCTTTTTATAAATGATTAGAAAAATAATAAATTGAATCACCATTAATAATGCTGCGTAAAGATAAAATACTTTGTATAAGACTTGATTATCTCCAACTAAAAAATAAGAAAAAAATTCGATCAATCCAATTAAACTTGCTGAAATGAGGCCCATCATCACGTTATAATGCATAATTGTTTTTCCGTTAGCCATTTCTTTAATTTCATATGCAATTTTTCTATATATTCTTAAAAGTATTTTCATGGTATCCTCCTTTTTTTATCATTATTCGCTTTTTTCTTTTGTTTCATT
>JAHIRM010000024.1 GCA_018818595.1 Bacillota bacterium | reverse complement strand
GGAATTATTGTTACAATTGATTTAATTAAAGTCTGGATAAAAACATTTAATCAAGGAATAAAATCGCATATTAATAGAATAAGCAAATTAGCAGAACATAATCAAAAAAATAATCGATAACATACTGATGATGAAAGTAAAAATGGAAAATATACTATTTGTTGTTAGTGATATCCATGGACATTTCAATGAATTGATTGTTTCTCTTAAAAATGCTGGGTATGACTTAAATAATCCACATCATAAATTACTGGTTCTTGGAGATCTTTTTGACCGAGGAACTCAATCAAAAGAAGTTCTTGAATATCTTTATAGCTTAAGTCTAGATAAAAAAGTTGAGATTATTATTGGAAATCATGATTTGTTTTTAATTGATTTTTTAGAAAATCAATTTCAAAAAACAATCTTTAACATTATTCATAATGGTTTTCTAAATACCCTAGAAAGTTTATCTGAATTGGAATTGGAAATGGATTTTAAAAAAGAAGAAATAAGTGAATTAATAAGAAATAAATTTCCATACCTTTTAAATTGGCTTAAATCATTTCCTTATTTCATTGAAATGAATGACTACATCTTCGTTCATGGAGGAATTAATGGATCTATGAAAAATTGGAGAGATACTTCTTTAAGGGATTTTGTTTGGTCTTATGAACATGAATTAAAATCAATTCCAAATAAAATAGTAGTTGCAGGGCATCACAGAACAGCATCGATCAGACGACCTTATGAATCCTTTGCGCACTTAATAGATACAAATCCAGAAATGTTTGACATACTTTATGAAAAAGGAAAAATTCTAATCGATGGATTTGTAGAAGTTAGCAAAAAAATAAATGTTTTAATAATTGAATTCTAAAGCATAATGAAAAGAACAATGCAAATTAACGAGCATTGTTCTTTTTATATAAATAAAATGTTAGATATTTCTTTGAATGAAAAACTCGGTAAATGTTTTAACCATAACACCAGTTGCTTGATTCTTAGTAGATGAAGTAGCTGCGATATCTAAATGAATCCAAGATGTACCTTTTTCAATAAATTCTTCTAAGAAAGCAGCGGCAACACAAGACCCGCCGTTTCTAGTAGTGCCTGAATTTCTTAAGTCAGCGACATCGCTTTTCAATTCTTTATGATATCCTTTTGTAATTGGCATTTCCCATAAAGGTTCAAAAGATTTCAAACTTGCAGCTTTTAATTCTTTGTATAGTTTTCGATTATTTGTAAAGGCTCCTGTAAATTCGTCTCCTAATGCTGCAACTATAGAACCAGTTAGTGTTGCCACATCAATAATTTCTTTTGCTCCTTCTTTTTGAGCAAACCATAAAGCATCTGCTAAAGTTAATCTTCCTTCTGCATCTGTAGATATAATCTCAACGGTTAATCCTTTGGCACTTGTAAGAATATCATCAGGAACTATAGCATTTTCGCCTATTCGATTATCCGTTGCAGCAATAATTCCCATAACATTTACTTTTAATTTCAACTTTGCTATAGCCTCTATTGCACCAATAACTGCTGCAGCTCCCGCCATGTCACCTTTCATACCAGGCATTGATTGAGGCGTTTTAAGTGAGTAACCACCTGTATCGTACATAACTCCCTTTCCAACTAGAGCAACAGGATTTTCAAAAGAACCTAAGCCTTGATATTTTATAAATATTAACTTTGGTTCATCAAGACTTCCTTTGTTCACTCCTAAGAATAGACCCATATTCATTTTTTCGATTTCAGGTTTTTCAATAATCTTAACTAAAATGTTAGAGTACTTTTCCAGTAATAATGCATCTTTTGCAAGAGATAAAGCGTTTAGATGATTATTAGGAGCATTCGTTAAATCTTTAGCATGATTCATTGCTTCTCCATATATTGTTCCTTTTGACACTTGGGAATCATAATCTGCTTCGCTGTAGAAATAAAAGTTTTTAGCAGTTGATTCTTTCTTTGATTTGTATTGTTCAAAATAATAGTTTTTTGTAACAATTGCTTCAAAAAGACTTTCAATAATAGTATCTGATTCCGTTGTAGCAAAAGTATCAAGCAATAAACAAACATTTGATTTAATCTCAGCAATTTTTTTATACAGATCATTTCTTTTGTCTTCAGAAGTTAAAGCATCCATATTAATGACATATACTTTTTTCGCTTTAATTTTTCCTAGAGTATGAATTACCGTGAAATCTTCCTTTGTTTTTTCTTCAAGAAAATGATTTAGAACGTTATTCATTGTTTGAACGAAAGGATGATTTAAGTTGTTTGTTAGAAGAATATCATTTTCTTCTAATTCAAATTGGAATTTCTTTTGTTTAATAATTGTGATCATTTTTAGTCCTCCCATATTATTTCTATCTTTCTATTGTATCATATTTTTGATGATTTATGAATCAGTTTTAGTAGAAGAATAGCTATTTAAAATGACTGCTTTAAGAGTGAGAAAAAGTAAAATTGAATATATTTAGTGTTTTTGGTATAATGTTATTTAAAATAGTATGTTTATTTTTACAGAATCTACGATTCGTAGACTGATTCCACTATAACTAGGTTGCATGTTTTAAAACTAATAGATATGATTTATCCGAGGTGAAATATTATGGATAGTGTATTAACTGGTAATTTTATTCAATCATTAAGAAAAGAGAAAAAAATAACCCAAACAGAATTAGCAGAACTTTTAAAAGTAACAAACAAAGCAATATCGAGATGGGAAACTGGTGAAGGGTATCCAGAAATTACTCTTCTTCCTAAATTGGCAGAAATTTTGAATGTTACAGTAGATGAATTACTTCAAGGAAGTAGAATTGATGAACAACCAAGTAATAAACATATAAAAATTTCTTATCAATTTAAAAACACACTTTTTCTAAGCTCCTTGTTGACCATCGTAGGATTTGTAACATCTTTAGTTCTTTCTTATATTGGTCCTTTGTGGCTAACAATTATTCCATTTATTTTGTTTGCAAGTATTTCCATAATTTT
>JAHIRM010000023.1 GCA_018818595.1 Bacillota bacterium | reverse complement strand
CTGAAGCTGCCAAGCTAAAGGGTATCAATTTAACTTCCCAAGATTTCCAAAGTATTGAACAAAACAGAAAAGGTTTCAAAGAATTAACCGGTTTTGAATGTCTATTAATCAATAAAGGTATGGATAAAAAAGAATTTATTATACAATTACAAGGTTTCCTTAAAAACTTAAATAAAGAAACAAAAATACAGGATTGGAACTATATTGGAGTAACTGACATTGCTTACAATACTCCAGGAGGTAAGTGGGACAGTTTAAAACATAACGGCTATAGATTTGACTTAGGCAATAAATCCTATATTATTAGACCTGTAATTGAACAGACCAGTTTATATATTGTAATTGAAGCAATTCATAATCATTCTCAGCACATTAATTTTCAGCTTTCTGACAGCAACTATAAAATAAATAACGAATACGCTATCATTTATGAGAATTTTGTGATGACAGTTAAAGTTCGAATAAAAAATGAATTAGTAAAGAAAGCGATGTATGCTTCTGGATTTTCAAAAGAAGATATTATCTGTAAATTTCCTGTCAATAAACCTGATTTTAATGACATCATAAATTCATTACTGGAATGGGCAATTATTAGAGAAAAAGCCAGAGAAAAATTAAGAATGACCGACGATAGTAATGGCACAGATGTAGATGATCAAGTAAATTCTCATTCATTAAATCAAATTCTATATGGCCCTCCAGGTACAGGTAAAACATATAATAGCATTGATCAAGCAGTAGCAATTTCAGGTAACTTATCAGGTGATCATACTCAAAATAAAATAGAATTTGACCGTCTTAGAAAAGAAGGTCAAATTGAATTTGTTACTTTCCATCAGAATTACACCTACGAAGATTTCATGGTCGGAATAATTCCAGATATTACTTCAGGTAATCTTAGCTTTATGAAGAGAGAAGGAATTTTTAAGGTTATGGTTGATCGAGCCAAAAAAAATTGGTTAGCTGCTACAAACAAAATGTTTAAAGAAATCGATTTCAATTATGTCTTTAATAGTTTTTTCCAAAAACTTATTGACGAGGAAGTTGCAGAAGTTGAAATCCAAATGAAAAGCAAAGGGTATAAATTTAAAATAACCGGTATTGATGTAGAAGATGGAAGAATAAAATTCACAAAACAAAGTGGTGGAACAGGACATGATTTATTATTTAAAAATTTACAAGCTATCTATGAAGGTACTTTAGATTATGGAGATCAAGGCCTAGGAGTTTACTACTATCCACTGGTAGAGAAACTTAAAGAATTCTCCTCTACCCTGGAACCTGAAAGTGAAGCCGTAAAATTAAATAATTATGTACTTGTGATTGATGAAATCAATAGGGCAAATATTTCAAAAGTATTTGGTGAGTTAATTACTTTACTTGAAGATGATAAAAGGCTAGGAGAAGAAAATGAGCTCAAGATAACATTGCCGAATGGTGAGAAGGATTTTGGGGTGCCACCGAATCTATACATAATTGGTACTATGAACACAGCGGATAAATCAATTGCTTTAATTGACATTGCGCTACGTAGGCGATTTGAATTTATTGGTTATTATCCTTTGTATAAGGACTATGACATTGAGTCTATTAATCTATTAAAAGCCATCAATAAATCTATATTTGATAAAAAAAAGTCAGCTGATTATCTCATAGGTCATGCTTATTTTATGAAGAACCAACCCATTGAAAAAGTGTTAAATACCAAAATCATCCCACTACTCATGGAGTACTTCTCTGGTAAAACAGAAATTGTAAAAAGTATATTTGAAGGTTCAGGTTGGAACATAGACTATGACACAATAACATATTCTTGGAATATTTCTAAGTCATAGTATGATTACATTGTATGAATATGGAAATTGGGAGAATATCTCCAATAGAGGTACTCTAAAAAGGACTCTTCAAGAGATCTGGCAAAAGCGTCTTTTCGATGAAGAAGAAATGGTTCAGGATGAAGATGTTAAAGATAATCGTTACCAACCATTTTTACAATTTGATGGAAATCAAATTAGAGCTAAGAATTATGTAGGATTTATCCAAAATGGGGATGATGTAATTGAGATATTTCCAAAAGTATTTCGAAACATTAAGGATTCCGTAGAATATAAAAAATTGATGCTCCGCCATATTTTTTATTGGTTTCGATATTGTCGAAAATGGCGTTTCCCTGTTAATCAAGCTTCAATTGATAAAACTGACATAGATGAGTTTCCTGAGCTAATCATCAATTTAATCTCAAATCAGTTTCTTGAAACTATATCATCACATCCTCTGACAATGTATCAGGAGATTGAAGAAGCAATGCAAACACCAAGAGGCTCTATTAATTTTAAGAGATATGCGGCAAAGAGTTTGTCATATGGAAATTATAATCGTGTAGAATGTGATTATGAACCATTTCTTTTTGACAATAAGGTAAATCGTGCTATTAAATATTGTTCGCGCCTACTTTTAAACCTAACAAAATTTCACGAAAACCAAAGAATATTGCAAGAAGTCATTTTTATTTTGGATGAAGTGGATGATTTCCCTTGCACTATAAATGATATTGAGAGCATAACTATTAATTCCTTCTTCGAGGATTATTTATTTATATTAGATAGTTGTAAACTAATTCTGAGCCAGCAATTATACTCAAGTAACACTTATGACCTTTCACAATGGTGTTTGCTTTTTCCAATGGAGTATATATTTGAAGACTTTCTTGCTGGTTTTCTGAAAACTTGGTTCTCAGATGATTGGCATGTACACTATCAAAAATCTGATAGGTTTTTAGCTTTAAATAGTGAAGGGAAAAAGGTCTTCAATATGCAGCATGATATATTCTTAACCGCCAAAAATGAAACAAAACGCAAAATCATAATTGACACTAAATATAAGCTTCGTGATATAAATTATAAAAACGACATCAAAAAAGGAATATCCCAGCCAGACCTATATCAAATGGTGAGTTACGCATTTAAGAGAGGGTGTACCGATATTGTTTTAGTATATCCAAACCTTTCAGAAGAAACTAAAATGCCTGACAGTTTTGTAATTAGTTCAGGATTTGATGGAAATGAAACAATAAATGTTACCGCAATGGAAATACCATTTTGGACATTAATGAATTTCAATGAACTTGATACCAAACTAAAAGAAACAATCGCTATGAACTTAAATAGACTATGAACAAACTAGACAAAATTCAAATCCTTGCTTTCGATTACTTTGTTCAAATAATAAATCGAATTAAAATCATTGTTTATAAACTTATATTATGAAAACACCTAAACCTTATCGCATTTATAAAAACAACGTCAAGGCCTTTGTTTTAGGTTGTGACCCTACTGGATTTGATAAAAACAAAAACAGATTGGAATTTGAGTATGTATTTGATATAGGAGGCGATGGTCGTTATTTTGCCGGCATATTAGCTAATCTCAAAGAATTGGATTTGAATCTGAATGATATATATGTACAAAATCTAGTTACCTCTTATCAGGAGAAAGAAACAGCAAAAAATAAGGAATGGAACAAGATTGCTAATGCATTCATTGAAGAAAGGAAAAAAGAATTTGATAGCATTGATCCAAGTAAACAACAGCCTGTATTTTTAACCTCTGAATTGCTCTATAAAGTATTGCTTAATCAAAATCAAAAACGATTTACGGCAAAGGAATTATATGAAACAAAAGAAATAGTACCAGTTCCTTCCAATGCTAATCAATTGGGGCGTCCTCTAATTCCATTATACAGGCATTATGCTTATTCTCTAAAAACTAAACAAGAATATAAAAACCATTTAATAAATTATTTAACAACATGACAGACAACCATAGTAATACCCTAGGCCCCGCTGAGCGGAATTCCTGACTGCCGAAGCAGTAACGGGGCAGTTGAGATTGAAAAAATACCGCAAATAAAGAAATCTGAATAGAACACAAAAACATTAAAATCTATGCAATTTCATACAACATCTAGCACAGATATTTCACCTAAAGATGAGTCTCAGAAAAATACAGTTTTAAAAGGAAATAGAAAACGAAATAAAAAACCACGCGGTCGTTCAGTACTTAAATTTATCATTACTGCCATCTTCACGATTACCTTTGGTTTTGTAATAAACTATTTATGGTTGGAATACCAAAAACCAAATCTTAGCATTCAATTTTCAATAGGAACAGAGTATCGTCAAAATTCTTTTGAGAAAGATCAAACCATATATTACCAAGTGCTTACAGATAATTTACGTGATTGCATTGTAACAAGAGCTATGACTTCTGGAGATAACAGAGTATTTGGCAGGATAGACGAAACAGCGGAAGTATTCATAATCTTTATTATTAAAAATGACGGGAGATCTCATATTAACAAGTTTAGATTAGG
>JAHIRM010000022.1 GCA_018818595.1 Bacillota bacterium | reverse complement strand
TGAAGATACATTTTCTTTTAATTGTGTTTCGTATTCTTTACGATTCTTTTTTTCTTGAACTCTTTTTAAGGAAACGACTAATTTCCATTCTTTAGCAAAGAAAGACAAAACTTCAACGGTTAAAACATCTCCGATTTTCAAAACATCTTCCATTCGGTTCACTCGATCATCTTGAATTTCACCAATAGGTAAAAAGCCTTCTACTTCAGCAATTTCTACAATGGCGCCTTTTTCAACAAACGATTTAACGGTTGCTGAAACAAGCTCACCAACTTTTAATTTTAAGTCGGCCCAAGGATTATATTGTAAGTGCTTTTTAGATAGAGTAAATTGTTGTTTTGCTGGATTAATGCTAGTAATTTCTACTTCAATTAGACTTCCTACTTCGACTTTGCCAGCTAAATTATCTTGAGGATCCCAAGAATAATCAAAACGATTTAACAATCCAGAAATCTCACGTTCGATTTCTAAAAGCATTCCAAATTGCATTTTTTTAACAACTGTTCCCGTTACTTTATCGCCAACTTTATATTTTTCTAGAAATACATTCCAAGGGTTTTCTTGAAGTGCTTTCATGGAAAGACTTACTCTTTTTCCTGAAATTTTAATTAATTTAGCGGTTACTTCATCTCCAATAGATAAAACATCAGTAACATGTTTGATATGATATTGAGATAACTCGCTTATATGAATTAATCCTTCAAGGTGATCGCTTAATTTAACAAAGGCACCAAAATCAGTAATGTTTGATACAATACCTTTTACAACTTCTCCTACAACCAAAGCTTTAAGTTCTGTTTTTTCTTGAGCTTTCAAATCATCAAATAAAAGTTGCTTTCTATTGACAATAAATTTATCTTTTCCGCGTTCTTTACGGATTTCAATGATTTTAACTAATAAATCTTGACCAACTAAAGCTTGTTTTTGTTCTGCATTTAATTCGGATATATCAATTAAAGAATTCGGTAAAAAAAGTTCAATCGAATGATAATCAAGTTCAATTCCACCAGGATTTAATCTTTTTACTTTAGCCAAAACATTTGAATTGATCAAAAGTTCATCTTTATATTTATCACGAATTGCGATTTTTTCTAGATCAAGACGAGATAATAGTAATATATTGTTATTGTCTCCGTGACTGATTTTCGTAACTTTAGCTTTAATTTCATCACCTATTTTAAAAAGTTCATTTGCATCCGCAATTTTTTTTGAAGTCAAATGATTTTTATAAATGGTGCCCTCAAACATATAACCTACATCAACTAAAACTTCTTCTTGAGTAACTCTTACAACTGTCCCAGTAAGGATATCCCCTACTTTTGGAATATTAATTTCCACAAAACCCACTCTCCTTCGTATGTAATATTTCTATAAACATTTCATAAATTTTATTTGCTACTGTTTCTGTATTTAAATTGGACGTATCCAAATAAATGGCATCTTTTGCTTGAATCAATGGATTATAACTACGACTAGAATCAATTTTATCACGACGTTGAATCTCTTTCATTAAAAGCTCATAGTTACTTTCAATTCCTAAAGATAAATTTTCTTCATGTCTTCTTTTTGCTCTTTCTTCTACGGATGCGCTTAAATAAACTTTTAAATCAGCTTGAGGGAGCACGATGGTTCCTATATCTCTGCCATCCATGACGACGTTAGCATCTTTGGCTATATCTTGTTGCAAAGAAACAAGTTTGTTCCGAACTGGAACATGACTTGCCACAATGGAAACATTATTTGATACTAGATTAGATCGAATACTCGAAGTAACATCTTGGCCATCCATAAATAAAATACCATCTTTAAACTCCATTGTCGTTTGATTTAGAAAATCAAATTCACTTGGGTTATTTAGATTAATATTTAATTTTATTGCCTTGTAAGTTGTTGCTCGATACATTGCACCAGTGTCAATATAAATAAACCCTAGTTTTTTTGCAATGATTTTTGCAACAGTAGATTTGCCAGCTCCTGCTGGACCATCAATTGCCAAAGCAAAATATCTCATATTTCCACCTCTCAACTCTTAACATTATATCACAAATTGCTGTTTTTAGCACAAATTTTTGCTTTACTTTCCATGAAGACTAAAATTCCATAATTGTTTGATTTCATGTGGTTTTAAAACACGATAATCTCCTTGTTTTAAACCTTCAGAAGTTACCGTTCCAAAGCGATCTCTTCTAAGTTTTAAGACAGGATGATCAATAGCTTCAAACATTCGTTTGATTTGGTGGTATTTTCCTTCGGTTATGATAATTTTTACATAAGTGTTTTCTTTTTTATCGTCATATCTTACATCAAATATCTTGGATGGTATGGTGTGAAAATCACCCAAATCTAGTCCTTTGGATAATTTAGATGAATCTTCTTTTCTTAACAAGCCTTTGACCTTAACATGGTATTCTTTTTCAACTTTATAACGAGGATGGATTAAAGCATTCATAAAATCGCCATCATTGGTTAAAAGTAATACGCCTGAAGTATCATAATCAAGTCGTCCTATTGGGAATATTCTTTCTTTTACAGGTATTAAATCCATGATAGTTCTTCGGTTAAAATTATCATTTGTGGTTGAAAGGTATCCAGTTGGTTTGTTTAAGACAAAATATACTTTTTCTTCTTTGCTTAACAGGCTGCCATCTACTCTTACTTCATCAGATGATTCCACTTGAGTTCCAAGTTCTTTCACAACTACTCCATTGACAGATACTCGGCCATCCACAATATATTGCTCGGCTTTTCTTCTTGAGGCTATTCCTGCTTTTTGGATAATTTTTTGAAGTCTTTCCATACTTGACGCCTCCTTTTTCTTTAAAAAAGTGAGGATAGGTAAGAATCCTCACTTTAAATAGTGTCTAGTTTTTTTCTTCTAAATATTGTTTTTCAATTTTAACGGTTAATAAAACCGATTTAATTCTTCTCTTTTTGACTTTTAGAACTTCGAAAATTAGAATTTCTACGTCTTCATTAATCAATTCGCTTAAATCGTTATAGACTTGATTCACAGCGATTTCATATTCTATTTTTTCTCCCACTTCAGGAATGTCTTGGAATTTTTCGAACAGCCATCCACCTACAGAAGTTGAATCACTAACTGGAGATACTCCTAAATTAAGATCTTCAAACAAGTCTTTTAAATCATAGTCAGCATTTACAACAAATTCATTTTCATTTTGCTTAATAATATTTTTGGTCACATCATCATGCTCATCATAGATTTCTCCAACCAATTCTTCTAAAGCGTCTTCCATGGTTACTAAACCATCGACACCACCATATTCATCTACAACAATAGCTAAATGACTGTTTTCCATTTGAAGCAATTCAATTAAAGCGTCAACTTTTGTGGTTGCTGGAATGAAGATTGGCTTTCGAAGTAATTTTTTAATATTAATATTATGACCTTTAATTAATTTTGTATAATAATCTCTTTCTGATAATACACCAACGATGTTATCATAATTCCCATCAAATACAGGAATTCGAGAGAATTTATTTTTAAAGAATACATCAGTGATTTGATCGACATCATCTGAAATATCAATGGCAACCATATCGACTCTTGGCGTCATGATTTCTTCAACAGTAATTTCACTTAGTTCTAATACTTTTTGCAACATATCCGCTTCTTCTTCATCGATAGAACCTTCTTCTTCCATGGTATCAATAATGGTTTCGAGTTCTGATTCCGTAACGGTTAATTTTTGTTCAGTATCCATTCTCCGAACCACATGTTTGTTTAACATACGAAAAGGAAACGTAATAGGTGTCATCAATTTAATCAACAAATACAAAAATCCACTTACAAAAAGACAAATTTTATCAGGATAAGATTTCGCAAGACTTTTAGGTAAAATTTCGCCAAATATCAAAATAATAGTTGTCATAACTAATGTGTTCATTAACGTAATAATCGTATCTGAATTTGGTAAATCTCTAAAAAACCCCGTAAATAAGATAACACTAACTGTAGTCAGTGCAATATTGGATAAATTATTTCCTACTAACAAAGTAGTTAATGCTTTGTCAAAGTTTTCGACAATCCAATACGCTTTCTTTGAGCCTTTAATATTTTGATCGACCAATGTTTTAAGTTTTACTCTACCTACTGCTGAAAAAGCCATCTCAGTCATAGAAAAGAATGCTGAAGTAACCAATAATACTAGCATTAAGACAAGTAAGGTCGGATTAAATGTAACGGCTGAAAAAGAAAGCCACGTGTGACTTATTTCCAAGAAAAATCACTCCTCAAATAAAATAAACTATTTTGCTCTTGTATCATATTTCCCTGTCGCGGTCGAAACAATTACTTTATCTCCAGTTTGTACAAAGAGCGGAACTAATAAACGCAATCCTGTATTGGTCATGGCTTCTTTTGTCGCATTAGAGGTCGTATTTCCTCTGGCTCCGCCAGCCGTTTCAACAATTTCAAGTGTTACCTTGTCAGGAATTTCAAGGCCTAAAATCTCATGTTCATAAGATATAACATTAATAACCATTCCTTCGGAAAGGTAATTTAATTCATTTTCTATTTGTGATGCGTTAAGTTCGATTTGTTCGTAAGTATCTGTATTCATAAACACATGTACATCAGAGGAAGCGTATAGATATTGCATAGCAGACTTATCAATGTTTGCTTGATTCATACTGAGTCCTGCATTAAATGTTTTATCAATAACTGAATTGGTTCTAAGGTTTCGAAGTTTTGTTCTTACAAACGCACTTCCTTTTCCCGGTTTTACATGTTGAAATTCGATAACAGAATAAATATTCCCTTCGTACTCAATTGTAAGACCTGTTTTGAAATCATTGGTGCTAATCATATTATTTCCTCCTAATACCGCCTCGAAAAGTAGTATGTCTATTATATCACAGTATATTATAATACAAAAATCAGTTGTTGACAATAGAAAACAACTCTACTATAATTATAAGTAGTTTTTTAAAGGGTGTGACATTATGTATTTTTTATCAATTATGGAATGGGTTCTACCTATTGGACTTGGATTAATCATCGGTCTTTTAGTTGCTTCAAGAAAATCCCATGACTATTCACAATTAATTTACCTTGAAGCAGAAGAATTTCGTCAAAACATGCGAAAAGGTCAATTGCTTGATTTAAGAAAAGAGTTAGAGTATGCTAGTAAAAAGATTAATGGATCTCGTAATTTTCCTAAAAGAACTATTTTTGCTCAACTAAATAAAATCAGAAAAGACCAAGCTGTTTTCATCTATGACAATACTAGCTCATCGCTTTTAAGAAGCGTTGGGAAAAAATTAATTAAAAAAGGATATCATCCCATCTATTTACTTAAAGGTGGACTAGAAAGTTGGACTTTTAATCTAAAAGAATAATGAAAGTGTAGACATCGTCTACACTTTTTTTTCTATAAACTGTAATACTTCTTCCACTGTTGAATGAAAATCAGTTAGGTTAACTTCAAACCAATTAACTTCCATTTTATTTTTAAACCAAGTAAGTTGTCGTTTTGCATAACGTCTGGAATGGAGTTTAATATTTGCAATGGCTTCATCTTGCGTCACAGATTCATCGAAATAGTCATACAATTCTTTATAACCTATGGCCATATTACACTGGGAAGATATTTTTTTATCATAAAAAGATCTTGCTTCTTCGATTAATCCGTTTTGAACCATTCGATCCACTCTGGCTTCTATTAATTGATACATTTTCTCTCTTGAAGTTTGAAGACCAATGAGTATGACGTTTTCATAAAAAGGAAGTTTTCCTTTTTGATAAGAATCTTGATCTAGAGACTTTGCAATTTCAATACTTCTTAATAATCTTCTTCGATTTGACAAATGAACTGATTTTGCTAATTCTTCGTTTAAAGAAGTTAAAATTAACATTAATTCTTCATTGGTCATACAATCATAACAATTCATTTCGGTTGAACTTCGTTTCACACCTGGAAATTCATATTGATAAAGGACAGATTGAAGATATAAACCAGAACCACCTACGATGATAGGTGTTTTTTTTTGCGAAAGTAAAAGAGAAATTTTTTCTCTCACTAACTCTTGAAAGATCGCAACAGAAAACGAATCAGAAGGATCTAAAATGTCGATTAGATGGTGCTTAATGCCTTCCATTTCTTCTTTTTTAATTTTGGCTGTTCCAATATCTAAGCCTTTATAAAATTGCATAGAATCCGCGGAAATGATTTCTCCATCTAGTTTCTTAGCTAATTCGAGACTTAACGTCGTTTTACCCATTGCTGTAGGGCCAACAATTACTATGATCTGATTCATGGCATAATCCTTTTAAACCATTTTTCAACTTCATGATTAGAAATGGAAACGACAATCGGTCTTCCATGCGGACAAGTAAAGGGATTATGGCATAAGCGTAAATCATTCATTAAGTGAGATACTTCATTTTTCGATATAAATGCATTTGCTTTAAGAGAATGTTTGCAACTAAGCAATTTTGCAAGCTCATCTCTTATTTCCTTTATCTGTAATTTGTTAGTATTAACTACTGTTTTGACTACTTCTTCGGTATAAACAACTTCATATCCTCTTGGAAACCAACTAGGTACAGAAAAGATAGAAAAACTAGAAGATTCATCTTTTTCTAAACGAATACCAAATTCAAGAATTTGAGGCAAATAATTTATAATCTCAATCGTTTGATTGTTTGATAAATCAAGTTTCATGGGGACGAGCAAATTATAAATTTCAGAGGCAGGATGGGCCATCTTCTCTAAATACTTTTCGTATCTTATTCGTTCTGCAGCAGCATGTTGGTCAACTAAAAACAATCCTTCATCATTTTGAAAGAGTAGATAAGTACCACGGTATTGTCCAATATAATCAAAATCAGGAATTGATTTTTTAACGAATACTTTTGAAGCATCGTTATTGTTTTCCTCTAGAATTAAAGAATTTGATTTTAATGATTCATCAAAAAGAGAGGAGTTTTTAAGTGAAATATTTTTTTCAGAAGAAAAATCTATCTTTGTTTGTAAGTCATTTGAAGATTCTTGATAATAAACGGGTTGAATGACTTCAACCAATTGAAGTTTTGAGCGAATGGTATCTAAAATTAATTTTAAAAGTCTATCTTCTTCAGAAAACTTGATTTCTTGTTTAGAAGGATGAATGTTGACATCAATTAACATAGGATCGACTGTAATATTTAATAAAACGATTGGATATCGATGTTTAGAAATTAATTGATCATACGATTCAATAATTTGGTTTACAATTTTATAATTTTTAACCATTCGATGGTTAACAATGATTGTGATATAAGATTTACTTGCTCGGTTTTGTATGGGGTTTGCAAGATATCCATTGATTTCATAATCCCGATTCTTAGCATGAAATTCTGTCATGTTCTTGGCAACTTCGATGCCATAAATTTTCGCAAGAATATCAACTAAATGATTGTTTCCACTGGTTTGATATAACATCTTATTATTATTTGACAATGTAAAAGAAACTTGTGGATGACTTAAACTAAATTTATTTACAATTTCTTGAATATTAGAAAGTTCTGTTTGAGGGCTTTTCAAATACTTAAAACGGGCTGGTGTATGATAAAAAAGTCTTGTTACTTCAATCGATGTGCCTTTTCTTGCACTAGCAAAACCTTTTTCGATTAGAACTCCATCTTGATAAATGACACGATACCCTAAATCATTACCTAAAGATGTTTCAAGTTCAACTCTAGAAATAGATGCAATTGAAGGCAATGCTTCACCTCTAAATCCAAGCGAATGGATATGAAATAAATCATATTCGGTCTTGATTTTCGAAGTTGCGTGTCTCTCAAAAGATAGAAGAGCATCTTCTAAATCCATACCGGTACCATTATCAGAGACTTTAATATTTTTGAGTCCTGAATCTTCTAAAGAAATATCAACAGTTGTGGCTAATGCATCAAGTGAATTTTCAACTAATTCCTTGACAACATTACTAATTCTTTCAACAACTTCTCCTGCCGCAATCATATTCGATAGTTTAGAATCAAGTCTAATAATTTTACCCATGTATTTCACCTCACAGTCTTATGAATAAAGTCCGGTTATGGACTTTATTTAGGATTTGTTTTTTTAATTTCTTCGATAACATCAGATAAGATATTCATCGCTTTTAAAGGCGTATTTCATTTAAATCAATTGTTTGAAGTTGTTCAATGATTGATAAGTATTTATCTGACTCCTCTTCTTCAATCTCAAGAGCGTTTTCGTAGTTGAATAAATCAAGGGTTTGTGGCTTAATGACATTGTAACCATGATTCTTCTCTAGTTCTAGAAGAATGGTTTTAGCTCGGTTAATTAAACCCAAAGGAAGATGAGCAAGTTTAGCTACGTGAATTCCATATGATTTGTCAGTTGGACCATCTACAACTTTATGTAAAAAGACAATATTTCCTTTTTCTTCTTTTGCTAAAACGTGGACATTATGTAACGATTCTAATTGTTCTTCTAAATAGGTTAATTCGTGGTAGTGAGTAGAAAACAATATTTTACAATGAAGTTTATGATGGCAATACTCGATAATCGATTGAGCTAAAGCCATTCCATCATAAGTAGCAGTTCCTCTACCGATTTCATCGAATAAAATTAAACTGTTTGAAGTAACGTTTTGTAAAGCATAATTTACTTCTAGCATTTCAACCATAAAAGTAGATTTCCCAGTTGTTAAATCATCACTTGCTCCAATCCGGGTAAATATTTGGTCGAAAATGGGGAGCTTAGCGCTTTCTGCTGGGATAAAGCATCCCATTTGCATCATAATAATAATCAATGCAAGTTGACGCATATAAGTCGATTTACCTGACATATTAGGACCAGTAATTAACAAAATATTGGTCGAATTATCCATAAATAGACTGTTTTCGACATAAGAACCGTTTTCTAATAAAACTTCTACAACAGGATGTCTTCCATTCTTAATATCGATGATTTTGTCTTCAATGATTTCAGGGCGGATGTATCTATTATTCATTGATACTACTGAAAAGGCATAAATCATATCAATTTCAGAAATGATTTTTGCTAATTCTTGTAAAGACGTCGTTTGAATTTTTGTTAATTCACGAATTTCTAAAAATAATTCATATTCTAAATGAATACTTTTCTCTTGTGCGCCAAGAATAAAAGCTTCTTTGGCTTTTAATTCTGGTGTGATAAATCTTTCTGAATTTGAAAGAGTTTGTTTTCTTTCATATCCAAAATCATCTCGTATGAAATCTAATTGCCCTTTAGTAATCTCGATATAATAACCAAAAACACGATTGTATCCTATCTTAAGTTTTTTTATGCCAGTGCGTTCTCTTTCAGATTGCTCAAAGGCTTCTAGCCATTCTTTTCCATGAAGAGAATTATATTTAATTTCATCTAAGGCTAAAGAATAATTCGGCTTGATAAATCCGCCTTCTTTTATGGATAGTGGAGGGTTTTCAATAATTGCACTTGTAATTTGATTTTCTAAAACTGAAAAATCAGTGATCTTCTCAATTAGTAAAGAAGCATAGTTATTATTTAAACGTCCCATTAATTCTTTGATAGTTGGCATAACTTTTAATGATCTTGCTAAGTTAATTAAATCCTTTGCATTGGCATTACCAAATGAAATTCTTCCGATAATTCTTTCTAAATCATAAACGACTTTTAATTGATTTTTTAAATCTTCTCTGATAATGAAATTATCGTTTAAGGCTTCAATGAGAGAGAATCGATTTTGTATTTTTTGAGAATCGATTAAAGGTCTTAATATATTTTGTTTAAGAAAACGAGAACCCATTGCTGTTTCACATCGATCTAAAAGCCAGAAAAGCGTTCCTTTTTTAGATTGTTGACGATAAGTCTCAGTTAATTCTAAGTTTTTCTTTGAATTATTATCAATTCTCAAATAAGAAGTGGATTCGAAAATTTGAACTTTTTGAAGATGCATTAATTCTTTTTTTTGAGTTTTGATTAAGTAATTAATTAATTTTGCAAATGCTTGAATTAATTCTTTATCATAGACATCCTGAACAAGATTTTTATAGTAACTTGTAAGATGACAATCATCGTTTATTGAAATTGTTAAAGAATATTGATCTAAATAAGGTTTGATATTTCGTTGTGAGAAATGAGAATCGATAATTATTTCTTTTGCATTAAGATTAAGAATTTCATTAAAGAGCAAATCGAGATCTTTTGGAGTTGTAACAATGTAGTTTTGACCGGTTGTTAAATCAGAATAGGCAAGTAAGTACTTATCTTTTCCTTCGTGAATAGCACAAATATAATTATTAGTCTTTTCATCAATGGTGCCTTCCTCTACTAATGTTCCAGGAGTCACGAGTTTTATAACATCTCGTTTTACAATACCAGTTGCAAATTTTGGGTCTTCTATTTGTTCAACAATTGCAACTTTAAATCCTTTATCAATTAATTTTTCAATGTAAAGATTTGCAGCATGGTAAGGAACACCACACATAGGCACTCTCTCTTCAACACCAGCATCTCTGCCAGTTAAGACGATTTCTAATTCTTTTGAAGCAACAATTGCATCAGAAAAGAACATTTCATAAAAGTCACCTAAGCGAAAAAAGACTATAAAATCCGTATAGTCTTTTTTGATTTCAAGATATTGTTGCATCATGGGTGTGTAACGTATTGAATCAATATTTTTCAAATATATCACCTAAATCATTTATCTTTTTAATTACCAAAATACAGGAATTCCAAATGGTGGTACACCTTCACGAATATAATACAAATACGAATATCCAACAAATCCTATAACAATTATTAATAAAGAAATGAGTAATATAGTAAAGAAGCGTTTTCTTCTTTTTTGTTTATGGTATTTTTTAATAATTAAATCAATTTTTTCATCTAGTAATTCCTTTTCTTCTTTTGTAAAATCAATATCTGCTAAAGGTTGAATCTCTATTTCTTTTTTAATTTCAGGTTTTTCAGGCTCAATAGGAGTCTCTGCCTTTTCAACTAATTTAACCTCAGAAGGTTTTACTTCAACAACATTTTCAATTTTTTCTTCAACAATTTCTTCAGGTTCTGGGGTTACAACTTCTGGTTTTGAAACAACAATTTCTTCAACAATTTCTTCTTCAAAAACAGGAGAAATTTCCTCTTCTTCAGGAGTAGGAAGTACTTCAACAGGTTTAGCTTCTTTTTGAGGAAGTTTTTGAACTGGAACCTCTTCTAAATCGACTTCAATAACAGGAATGTCTTGGTCATTTGCAACAAATTCAATTGCTTCAATTTGAACGCTATCTAGTTCTTCCATAAGAGGAACTTTATAATCATGATTGTCTTTCATAATTTCTTGATGATACATGTTTAAAGCGAAAATCAAATATTCAACCATATCACTTTTTTTCAAATCAATGGAAATATTAAATCCTTTTTCTTTAGCATAAATTTCTAATTCTAAAACTGATTTAGCATGAAGTAATTCAGATTCTTCTTCAGTAAGCCGAAAACGTGCAGCCAAAATTTCGATTAATTTACCTTTGTTAATTCTTCTTGGAACTTTCACACTGTACTTTTCACCTAGTCCTTTTAAATCACCTAAGGTGCAAGAGTGGACTAAAACATCTTTTAAAATCTTTAAGCTTACTCCATCTAAATATCCGACAGGTTCGTAAAAAACCATACCAAAAAGGGACATGAAGTCAAGATATTTTATTTTTTCAAAATCAACAGTATATTTATATTTAAGTTTTTCTAGTTCATCAAAAAAGTTGTTTTTTAAATTATATAAATTGCGATTTAAAAACAAGAAATTAAAAAAGATTTCTTTATAATGAGCAGCGTCAAAATCAAGATTGTAATCACTCATTAACTTTTCTAGTAGAAAGATTGAATAATCCTTATAGCCTCTTAACCGGTATTTCAACTCATCCGTATAGGTTTGATATAATTTGGTTTGAAACACTTTAGGATACATCGTTTCTCGTAAAATGAAACGATGTACGTAAAATGGGATTTTAATTTTAAATTGAACGATTAATGAAAGCAGATCTTCTGTGGGGATTACAGATAGCGTTTTTGAGTAAGCAAAATATTCTTCATTTGTTTTGAATTTACTCATGGTCTCACCCTTTTCTACAAATATAATTATATACTACTATATTCTTTTATATTTTTCAAGTGTTAATACAGAAAATTTGGCGATTTCCTTGTTTTTTTTTTTTTTTGAAAAATTGAATAAAAAAATTTTGTTTTTT
>JAHIRM010000021.1 GCA_018818595.1 Bacillota bacterium | reverse complement strand
GCACAATGGCCTGCTCAATAATAGTAAGTCCCGATTTCTTTCTCATAATCTGAAATTTTTGTTGTGAATAATCTCGGAGTATAGAAAGAATCGGGTACTTTTGAAAGAGCTATCCCGCGCAGGCGGGATTTAGTTCAACAATGTATAAAAATAATAGCCGGTTCAGTAGTAAATTCAAGGGTTGTAGCCCGCTCCAAATTTATTGTAACTTGACAGGGATGAAACCCGCAATCGGCTACTATTCTTATACTTACCGTTACCGCCAAGTGTAGAAAACAGAAATCATACAAAAATGAAAAATGAAACAAGCATATGAATGACGGAAAAAATAAAGGCTCAATTTGGAGAATATGGGACTTGCATGTTCATTCCCCTGCTACATACGAAGGAGATTACGCTATATTCATTGCAAATGCGAGTGGAAGTAAAGCAGATGTAATAGGAATCAATGATTATTGCACGATAAAGGGTTACGAAGAAATTGTAAAACTTGGAGGCATTCCTAATAAAACGATTTTTCCTGTTGTTGAATTCAGAATGCACAACATTGTTGCAAATAGAAAGAATGTTGACCCGACTAAAGCAGGAACAAAAATTAATTTTCACATAATCTTTGACAATGCTCCTGAACTCCAAATTGTGATTTCAAACTGGATGAATTCTCTCGAATGTTTCAATGAACGAGGAGAAACAATTCAACTTGGAACAACAATCAATTTAATGAAAGTGAGTTTTGATTTTGACAATGTATTAACGAGCTTAAAAAAACTCAGCCAACTTCAAGACCGATATTTAGTTTGGCTTCCTTATGATGAGTACGGTGGAATTGATGACATAGACCCCAACGATAATTTTTTCAAACTCTCCCTCATAAACAAAACTCATATTATTGGTTCGTCAACCAAAAAACAAATTGATTTTTTTAAATGGGAAGATTCAAAATTTACTATTGAGCAATATAAAGAGTGGTTTGAAAAGCCAAAACCTTGTATCAAAGGTTCTGATGCACATAAAATTGATTACCCTTTTGGAAATTTAACCAATCACCTTTCTCAACCTATTGACAAGCATTGTTGGATAAATGCTGACATGACTTTCAACGGACTGAAACAAATTATTATTGAACCTGACAGAGTTTTCATCGGTGATAAACCAGATTTACTCAAACGAGTTAATAATAATCAAACCAAGTTTATTAAATCACTTTCTATAAACAAAATTGCTTCTGCTTCAATTGATGATGTTTGGTTTGACAATTTTCAAATTGACCTGAACAGTGCTTTAGTTGCAATCATTGGAAACAAAGGAGGAGGCAAAAGTGCAATTACTGACATATTGAGCCTGTGTGGCAATACTCACCAAGACCCTTTGAACTTTTCCTTTTTGCATTCTTCTAAATTCAGGAAACTCAAACCATTAAATCTTTCAGAAAGATTTGAGGCAACTCTCTATTGGCATGATGGAACGAATTCAAGAAAAATTCTAAATGAAAACCCCGTCAAGACAAAGCCTGAAAGGGTAAAATACATTCCGCAGAATTTTTTAGAGAGACTTTGTGCTAATGTTGAAAGTGATGATTTTGAAAAAGAATTAAAGCAAATTATATATTCACATACTCCAAACGATAAGCGACTTGGAAAATCATCACTGGACGAACTGATAAACTACAAGTCAAGTTTAGTTCATAACGAAATTTCTCTGATTCAAAATCAACTACATGATTTGAATTTGGAAATTGTTTCACTTGAAGCAAAATCTACTGAGAATTTTAAAAAATCAGTAGAGAGCCAACTTCAATTAAAGCAAGGTGAATTGAAAGCTCATGAAGGAACAAAACCTAACAAACCAGATATAGGAGAAGAAAGTGAGGAAAGTAAAAAGTTAGTTGAACGGTTGACTGAAATCAGAGAACAGATAAAAATATTAGAGGAAGAAATTGCAGAACTAAGAAAGAATAAAACTTCATTCTCAATTAGGAGGGAAGAATTAAATCGTGCAACTCAATATTTCAATAACCTTGATGAGCAACTAAAAAAAGTAACTGCACCATCTCATATTCATATTGATGTTCTGACCAAGAACGGAATCAATCCTAGTGATGTGTTCACATACAAATTAGACACTTCAAAAATTTCTTCTTTAGTTGAGATTGTTGAAAAGGAAATTACCAACATTGATAATTTACTTGATGCTGAAAAAGCAAATAGCAAAACAGACAAATTGAACAAACTGAATGAGGAGTTGATGCAAGGTCAAGAGGTTTTAGACAAACCGGCTAAACAGCAACAGAAATATCTTGATGATTTAAAAGCTTGGGAGAAGCAGAAAAATGAAATTGTTGGAAGCAGTGAGATAGAAGGCACACTGAAATTTTTAGAAGCCCAAATAACTTACTTGAAAGATACTTTACTTCCCGAACTTGCAGAAAGAATTCTAAAGAGGAAAGAATTTGTAGAGTCGATATATAACAAAAAACTTTCGCTTTTAGAAATCAGAAAGGAGTTATTTCAACCTGTAATGCAATTCATTGATGAGTTCAAAGAACTCAAACAGAGATACGATGTGAAAATTGATGTCGCTCTTGAACTTCGTTCTTTCTCTGATAACTTTTTCGGTCTAATCAATCAGCAAAGAGTAGGAACATACAGCGGTAAAGAAGAAGGCTACAAAAAACTCACCGACCTAATTGAGAAAACTCACTTTGAAACCAGTAAAGGATTCATTCAATTCACAGATGCGATAATTGACAATCTAAAAAACGATAGAAGAAACTCAGAAGGTCAGCCAGTTGATATAAATAGTCAATTACGAAAAGGTGTTGAACTTAACCAACTTTACGATTACATTCATGATGCAGAATTTCTACAACCTGTTTACAATTTAAAGTTGGGGAACAAAACCCTGCAAGAACTTTCACCCGGTGAACGAGGCGCATTGCTTCTAATCTTCTATCTGATTCTTGATAATGATGATATTCCTTTAATTATTGACCAGCCCGAAGAAAATTTGGATAACGAAAGTGTTTATCACATTCTTGTTCACTTCATCAAAAAAGTAAAAGAAAAAAGGCAAATCATTATTGTAACTCATAATCCAAATCTTGCAATCGTTTGTGATGCAGACCAAATCATCAACATGCAAATTGAAAAAGAAAATAAAAACACAGTTAAGTTTCAATCTGGAGCCATTGAAGATGATGTAATGAATAAAGCTATAATTAACATACTTGAAGGAACTTTACCAGCCTTCAACAACAGAGACTTAAAATACATACGAAGAAAAAACAAAGAATAAGACCTAAAAAAAACAAAAAATGATTGAGGTGTACAAATTAATTAGTCTTAAACATAGTCAACTAAAAGAACTCCAAGTGTTAAGAGGACTTAACACCAAGTGTATACGTTACGGGACGACAGATATAAATTGAAAATTAAGCTATTGTGAGAGGACATAAAAACGAAATATTGACAAGACCAAAGAGCCGAAACTCATGCCGACCCGATGTTTTTTATTTTTTGCCCACAGAACATTTTTAAAAACATGTCTTGCAAATGAATAATAGTATTAAAGACTATAAACTTTTTTCAAGACAATATAACTGTAATACCATAATATTTGTATTGTTACTTTGCTTCATTAATAACATCATAATTAAAAACCTAAAATATGAATTTTGAAAATAAACAAATTGAGTTTAACTCAAACGGGTTGATACTTAGAGGAATTATTAGTTACTCTGGTATTAAAAATGCACCACTGGTAATTATGGCAACAGGGGATAGTAAAAGTGGCTCAAAAAGTGGCTTTTGTAAAATGCTTATTCCTAAACTTTTAGACAAGGGTATTAATGTTTTTGTTTTTGATTTCCCTGGAAAGGGTATTAGTGATGGTGATGATTCTCTATTAACTGTAAAAATTGGGTTGGATTCACTTTCAGATGCTTACAATATCATTATGACTCACGACTTCTATGATAAAAGTAGAGTCGGGCTAATTGGTTCAAGTTTTGGAGGACTGGTTGGAATAATTTTTTTGGCAAGAAATAAGACGATTATTAAAGCTTTAGCGTTAAAATCCCCATCATGTTTTTACCCTGAGGTCTACGAATTATGGGTAGGACTTGATGGACTTAAGCAATGGCAAGCTGATAATTACAGTCAGATAACTGAAAGATATTGGAATTCATACATTGAAGGATTTGATTATAACTGCTTTTTAGATGCACAAAGTATAAACATACCTTGCATAATCGTGCACGGCAATGCAGACAAAACAGTTCCTGTTGTCCATACTCACAGGTTGAATTATTGCTTGAAAGGAGAAACTGACATTCTAATTCTTGATGGGGTTGACCACGGATACAAAGAAGATAATGCACTAAAAGTGGCAACAGATAAATTCTCAATATGGTTTTCAAGCAAACTTTAAATTCGAATGAACCTTTCTAAATCAAAAGTATTAATCGTTGGTTCAGGAGGAAGGGAACATGCACTTGCTTGGTCAATTTCTCAATCAAACCTTGTTGAAACAGTATATGTTGCTCCTGGTAATGTTGGTTGCACTTGGGCTAGCCATAGTTTTGACGGCAGGGAATTTTGTGAATGTAAAAGGATACCTATCCCGCAGCTTGACTTTGAGAAATTGCTAATATTTTCAAAGTCAAATAAAATTTCTTTCGTAATGGTTGGTGATGCATTACCATTATCGTTGGGCATTGTTGACTTTTTTACTAAAAATGGAATAAATATTTTTGGACCTACTGCTGCTGCATCTCAAATTGAATCTTCCAAACTGTATGCAAAAAAAGTAATGTACAAAGCAAATATTCCGACAGCCAGTAGCAAAATCTTCAATAACTATGACGATGCCTTTCAGTATGGAAAATTAATTGATAAAACTATAGTCGTCAAATCAGACATTATTTCAGGTGGCAAAGGAGTATTCATTTGCAATACTGATGAAGAATACATCAATGCTATACAAATAATTTTCAAAGAAAATAGATATAATGCAGTTACACCTTTGGCAATTGTTGAAGAATATTTAGTAGGTGTAGAATTCTCATTCTTTGCTTTTGTAAACAAGAATAAAATAATCCCATTCTGTGCTGCTCACGATTATAAAAAAGCTTTTAGCGGTAACATCGGTCTCAATACAGCTGGTGTTGGAGCAATAGCACCATTCAAATTGGACAATGATGAAATCAAATATATTGAATATAATATAATAAAACCACTTTTAATTCAACTTGAATATGAAGGTATTTCCTATAATGGTCTAATCTACGCAGGTTTAATAAAGACAGTAACTGGAATAAAAGTTTTAGAGTTTAACTGTAGGTTTGGTGACCCAGAAACTCAAGCCATGTTGCCTTTATTAAATTCAGATTTATTTGTTGCGCTATCTGAGAACCTTTCACATTCTAACACGGTAAGGATAGATTGGGCTGATAAAAAATGCTCGGCTATCGTTGTCTCAACATCAAGTTATCCAAATCCATCAATAAAGGGTATTCCAATAAGTTTAAAGAGTCGACCAAAGAACGGTACAGTACTATTTCATTCAAACACAGAGATATTAAACGGGGCACTTGTAACTTCAAGTGGTAGAATTTTTACTGTGTCGTCAATTTCTGATGATTTTGAAACATCGTCAAAAATGTCACTAAAATATATTAAGGAAAATATTGTATTTGATGGGATGTATTGTCGAAATGATATTGGGATTATTTACTCATCACCAATACCCCAAAACTTTAACAAAAAATGAAAGTTGTATTTCATCAATCATATTTTCTGCCTTGGTTAGGATATTTCAGCAAACTTGAATTCGTTGATAAATTGGTAATTCTTGACGATGTTGGATTCAGAAGAAATCATATAAAACGTGTTCAAATTTTAAGCAGTCAGGGAGAAAAACAGTGGTTTTGTCTTCCTGTAGGAAATAACTGGGCTATTCCTTGTAATTCTATAAATCTCCCTTTAGAGAAAAAGTATATTCAAAAAATGCTTAATACTATTTTCTATTCATATGGTAAAGCAAAGTTTTTTGATAACGAATATTCATTTTTTGAAGTTATTTTTACTAATGCATTGAATAATAACATTAAGCTAATTGATGCCAATCTTGAAATGCTAATTGCAATCAGAAATCACCTTCATTGTAAACAGATTCAAATCTTGAACTCAAGTAATTTTTACGATGGCAAGGATAGGAATGAAAGAATAATTGAAATAAGTAAGGCAAATTCAATCACTGAAATCATCATGGGTGATGGGAGAATGGCTGCTGTTCATAACCTGGAATTATTTCAATCAAACGGTATAAATATTCTAAGACAAAATTACAATGAGAATCAAGTAACTTATGAGCAAGTCCATTCAAAAAGAAGCGGAATTCCTTTCATTAAAGGATTATCAATCATTGATGCCTTATTAAATATTGGGGCTGATGAAGTAAAAAAAATAATTTCAAATCCGATTTACACACCTCAATCAATAACTTTGTAAAATGAACAATATTAAAAAAACAATCAGCTTTTTCTCTGGGAATGGAACAGAATTAATTGGTAAATATTTCTTTCCAAATGACCAAGAAAAGAAATTTCCTGTTGTTGTTGTCTTAACAGGGGATGGAAAAAAAGGAAGTGAAAGTTCAACTTGGGCAAACATTCCTTCTATGCTTTCAGAACGAGGAATAGCAACGTTCATATTTGACTTTGAGGGTTTAGGTTTAAGCAAAGGGTACAGAAATAATCTTTGCTTATCTGTTGGGCTTGATAATATTGAAAAAGCTATGAAACAAGTGTATTCTGAAACAAAAATTGATACCTCACGAATTGGTTTATTTGGTTCAAGTTTCGGGGGAAATATTGCTGTTCTTTATGCAGCTAAAGATAAAAATATCAAAGTAATAGGATTAAAATCGCCAGTGAGTTTTTATCCTGATTCATTTATTGCAGAGTTTGGAGAATTAGAGATAACGGAATGGAAGAAAAAGAATTATGCTGAAGTAATTGGCTTCAACTATAATTTCTACATAGATTCGATGAAGTACAACACATACGCTGCTGCAATGCAAATATCATGTCCTTGTAAAATCATTCACGGAAACCGAGATACCGTTGTTCCAGTAACGCAAAGTATGCATTTAAATGCAGCATTGAATACCATAACTGAATCATCTTTAAAAATACTTGATGGTGTTGGTCACCAGTATTCTGAGGAGGGTGCATGGGAAGTAATGGCATCATTAATTACTGATTGGTTCTATGAAAAACTTAAATAAAAAATGAAGCGAGTTTTTAAAGTATTACAAAAGATTTACCACTTCCTGTTAGTAGAAATATTAGGAAAGATTGACTTCACCTTATTTTTAAAAGTATTAAAAAGGATTGACCTTATTCTTCTATTTTTTATATCAATAATCGCAATTACTGTATTCGTAGTTGATACTTTTGATTTATATCCACTTTCAAGCCTTATTGGAGTAGTCGAAATAAATTATTCCTTGATTTGCTTATTGGTATTAAGTTTTATCGGATTTCACCTTGTTGCTCGTTACCTAACCGAAGAAGACCATAAACAAAAATCTTTAAATAAAATCGATGAGTTATTATTATGTGAAGGAAATTTATTAAATAAAGTTGAGGGTAACCTACTCAACAAAATTGATGAACTTATTACAAGTTCTAATTTAATAAAAGTCAGAACCTTCGAAGATTCGTTTGAATTAGAAACATATGTTGCAAAACGAATTCACGAAGCAAAGAAAGAAATTTGCGATTTGACATGGAAGTTAACTATTGAGTCTGGTTATGGCTTAGGTAAAAGAAAAGATTCTCAAAGCATTTATGACAAAGCTATTGCAGGTGTTTCAGCAAAACTTATATTCAATGAGATTTGGGTTTTTAGTGATTCGCGAAGGATAGCTCGTTTCAACAAAAGAATAAAAGAGAAAAAAGATGGCTATTCATGTCGATATTTTAAGGAAGAAAGCAACAAAATTCCTCGCCTGCAATTTATTATCATAGATGATAGTGAAGTTATTTTCTTTGCAATTTCAAAAACATCATTAATGTGTTCTATTAAAGGAGAAGTGATTTGCAGGATTTTTAAACCTTATTTCATTGAAGCATGGCAGCGTGCAATTCCAATTAAAGATGGGAGAAATATTCGACAAAATATCGTTAACGAAATCAATGAATATTACAAACTCAAAGTTGAATAAAATCAATTCTTCAATGGAAAATACTTTTAAACAAATTATCATAAATAAAACTCCGAGATTTGAAGTAATTCAGGATACAATCAACTGTGATAATAATACTCAAGATTTTTATTATATAAGAAAACCAAATGCAGTTTCAGTTATTGTTGTGGCAAACGGGTTAATCGGTCTTTTAAAAATCAAAAGACACTTAGTACCAACAATATCCTATGAAATAATCGGTGGGCGGATTGAAAAAAATGAAAATTCTTTACTAGCTGCAAAAAGAGAATTATTAGAGGAGGTTGGAATTCTTGCAGAAGATATTACTTTAATAAGTGAGACATATCCATTACCCAGTGTCACAACTGAAAAGGTGTATATTTATGTTGCTAAAGTTAAAAACATTGAATCAATAAAGATTGAATCTCATGAAGGAATAATAGAGTTTCAATTTTACACTAAAAATCAGGTTTTAGAACTAATTAGAGATTTGAATGTCAATTGTTCAATTGATGCCTATGCTTTACTTTTCTATTTTACATTCATTTCAGATGAGGGGGAAAAACATTTATGACAATTACCAAAGCAATAATACCAGCAGCTGGAATAGGAACGAGAATGTCGCCAGCAACATCTGCAATTCCTAAAGAACTATTTACAATTTTGAATAGACCTGTTATTGATTACATTGTAGAAGAAGCAGTTGAAGCTGGTATCCGAGAATTTATAATAATAATAAATGAAGAAAAGGAGTGTATTAAAAAATACTTTTTAGAAAGCGATAAATGGAATAAGAATATTGTCTTTTCATTTTTATATCAAAAAGTACCTCTTGGTTTAGGTCATGCAATCTATCATGCTAAAAAAATGATAAATAAAAATGAATTTTTTCTAATTATGCTACCTGATAATTTAATTCTAACTGATGACTCTTCAAATATTATAAAAGATTTACTTAAGCTACACGATGAAATAGGGTGTTCAATAATCAATATAAATAAAGTTTGTCCAGATGAAATTCATTTAAGAGCAGCACTTGAAACCAAAATAGCTAAAAGCGATAATGTTTTTGAAATAAAGAATATAATTGACAAGCCAACAAAAGAAACTACCCCTTCTTTATTTACTATTGCAGGTAGATACATTCTAAACGATTCAATTTTCAGCTTTATTCAGGATACTGGCAGAGATGATAAAAATGAAATCCAATTAACATCAGCTCTACAACTTTATCTTAAATATCATAAATTAATTGGTTTTGTCTTTAACGGCAATCGATATGACACCGGGAATTTACTAGGCTATGCAAAAGCTTTTACTGCATTATGCTTAAGGCAAGACGAAATAAACAATGAATATTGCAAATGGATAGAAACGTTATTGCCGAAAGAAAAGACAAAATAAAATGACAATGGCATGGAAACTGAGTAATGACAATGGTTTGCAAGACTGGAAGACAGAACACCAGGCGGTAACAGGCGGTATATTTTATTGCCGAGTCAGTGGGTATTTCAGCGTTTCTGCATCTTATAAACTTTCGTGTAACTTGACAGGAAAGTGCTTCGAAATCGACAACAAAAACATACCGCCAATCCGTTACCAGCGATTTTAAAAAGATGCGAACAATCATATTATTAATATTTACAACTTTCTTGTTAAGTTGTAAACCGACTATTGACAAGCAAAAAGCCGACAAGCAGTTAAGAGAACAAATTATTGGAGATTGGGAAAGAATTATTGAAAAAGAAAATTATTCAAGCAGTATTCCACCACCACCACCACCAATATTTTCTTTACCGCAAGGAATGACAATTACCTATGATAGTATAGAATTCAATTTAGGTTTTTTTAAAGCTGATAGAGATAGTATAACTGGTAAGAGAACCAGATTTTATTTTAGTAACAAAACGCCTTACAAAACTGACAAAGACAGCATCATTATTAAAAATCTTTTAAATGAGCAATGGGAATTCAAATGGAAGTTTGTAAAAAGAAAAACAGATACTCTAATTTTGGCGGTTAATGATACTACATTTTTTAAATACAAAAGACTATATTACAATCTTGACACATTACCTGATTTTGACCAAATCATATATTCAAGTTCTGGCTGCTATGGTTCTTGTCCAATAATCGATATCTCAATAGACAATGCCGGGAATATTTTGTTTCAAGGTGAAGGATATGTGAAATCTCTTGGATTTTTTACAGCTAAACTTAACAGTCAAACTAAAAAGTACATTTTTGATAAGTTCAGGAGAGCAAACCCAATTGGCCTTTTGGATGAGTATGCTGTTGGTCATACTGACGATCAATCAATAACTACAACATTTATAAAAAGTGGGAAAATTGTTAAGACAATTCACGATTATGGAATGGCAGGACCAAGCAAATTAATATGGGCTTATATACCTATTGCTAATATTTACAGCAAAATTAAACTTGATACATTGCCAATAGATGAGCCTTTTTATCCGAAACTGCATTATTATACCTTTAAAAAAGGTGGATTGATTCTACCATTAGAAAAATCAGAAAGCTTCTATTTTTGGACTGAACTTCAAAAAGCAAAACTGACTGACAAATTATTTAAATCAAAATATAAATTGACTTTTGTCGGGAACTACACATATTGGGGGCCTGATCCATATAAGGAAAGAAAGCATAAGTATGAAATATCTTCAATAACTACAGATGGACAGTATTTCAAATTTGAATTCAAGGATACAAAACCCATAACTTATGATTTAGGATATAACTTTATCGATAGAAATTTTCGACTTGAAGACTTTAGAAAACCAAAGGAATGGGAAGAATAAAAATAAAAATAAAAACCGCTGGTAATAAATAGGACTCTGAGCGGTCTGCAAGACCCAGCGATGAGTCGGTGTTGAACTACACCCGCCGGGTTCAGGGCTATGTACATATCGCCCGATTTATAGTTTTAATTGAAATTTTTTAGGATAAAG
>JAHIRM010000020.1 GCA_018818595.1 Bacillota bacterium | reverse complement strand
TTTCTTTCTCAACTTCTTTCAACAAATCCATAGTGTCTGCCATGATGCCCTCCAATTATTAAATTTAATACCTGCCTTGATTATTTATATTCTCTTGCTTTATCCGACCGATATACTTTATTGTCTGTATTCTTTCACTCAAGCCCTCGCATACTTTTTTATAATATTTATACCTGGTCTCCAATTTTAACATTTCTCTATACTTCTCAATGTTATATGACTTTGCGATCTCTTTTGCGTTCGTTACTTTATCCGTCTTGTCTTTGATCGATTCTACTTTTTCACCGAGCAGTTTTTCGTAGTCAACTTTTGCATCAACCCACGCATCCCGAAATTTCATGTACTGCACTATTGCCCTCTCATATCTATGCTGGGCTTGAAATAATTCCTTATCGATATTTCCAAGAAACTTAACTATGTTTTGAAACATTTGTTCGCTCCTTTATTCTTGATTTCTCCCTTCGGCTTATACCCGAACGCTTTGTCACCTTAAAACGGCACTCCCTCAAAATCATTTTTATTTGTCTTTACAAAAGCTGATTTCTTCTTCTCTACAACCGGAGATTCGTCAATCCGTTTATATCGTTCAGGCTCCCGCTGTTGTTTCTCTTTTGAAATATATCCAATCTTTGTTTCTCCTTCAAAATCTGTATATTGACATTTAACTGACGGATAAGAATATACCGTCCATTTTGGAATTCTTACTTCTATGCCATATCTTTTTATAATTCTGTCCTCAGTTGTATAATGTACACTTGTTTCATCTGATCTTGAATTATCATACTCACGGCACATTTCTAAAAACTTATCCGCTCCGATCTTTTCTTTAAGTTCAATCTTCTCTTGAACGGCTTTTAAAAATGCTTTTCCCTTTTCGGTTGTTGCCGACTGAATAGCTTTATTCATTCCACTTAAAAAATCACCTATTTTTTCCATATTATTTTCCTCTTTTACTTTCTCCTAATATTGAAATTTTTTTAAACATCTTCATCCTATCTGCAAAAGCCATATCATATATTTGTGCAATATCCTTTCCGGTCATATTAGTAATTAATACGGTCGATAAATAATTATGTATCCGATAATCAATAAGGTCAAATACTGCTCCTCTACTGTTTTCAAAATCACTTTTCCCGAAATTATCTAATACCAAAAAAACAACATTCTTAATCTCTTCCATATTTCTTTGGTATGGCAATTCCGTTGTTCTATAATATAATGAACTATATCTGATATATACTTTTTTCATTATCGCTGTTATCTGTCCTGTCTTTTGTGTCCCGGGATTACCAAAAATTAATAATGATATACCTTCTTCTACCCATTCGAGATTATCATAATATTTTTTTAATTCTTTGTTATGTACTTTGAAATCGTTATTTATAAAAAACTGATCCATACGGCATTTTGTATAATCTTTTTTTATTTTTTCTCCGTACTTTTTATAATCAATTTTGCAAAGACAATCAAAAATGGGATATAAATACATATCACCATCTATCTCATTACTACTACAATGTAATACAGGTCTTCCGCATTGCGGGCATTCTCTAATCATCATACCCCCATTTATCATCCGGCACTAATTTCTTTCCGGCTTTATCGTTATCTTTATCATTATTATGCCATTTCAAAATTGCCATATAATGAGACGCATACTTATAACCCTTCAACTCTATACCTTCATCAAGTATCTTTATCCATTCATCACGGCCAGAAGCTCCGAGCTTTTCTTCAAGTTGTTTGTATTCTTTATCAGTAAGTAATACATGAGAATATTCTCCGTATTTGTGTTTAGGATTTTTTTTGCTTTTATTAATTGTATTATTAAGTGTTTTATTAAGTGTATTATTATCTTTAACATTTTCTTGATACCCTCTTAAACTTTTCTTGATACCCCCTGTTAATTTATTTGATACCCTCTTAACATTTATTTGATACCTATCAAATATATTTAATACCCTTTTAATGACCTGTTTTCCATTTCTTTCATACTTTGCTGAAATAATACCCTTTTTTATTAATGAATTTATTATTTGACTTGCCCTTTGTGGAGTAACCTTAAAAAAAGAAGCAAAATAATTATTACTTGCAAAACATTCGTTATGTTTATCCAAACTATCTATTTCAACCAAAAATACTTTCTCCATAATTGTTAAATTTTCATCCAACCATATTTCTTTTGGTATCCATATTCCTTTGAAGTCTCTTGTCATTAGTGAACTCCCAATAAAAAAGGCCGGCACAGAAAAGGTATGTACTACGATGAAATAGTGAAGCCTTTTGAAGTGATAAACTTCTCTCTGTGCCGACCAGTATATTATATTTAATTTCTTTAATATAGTCATCGTAATACATACCTCAATCCTACATCTTTATATTTCAAAGTCAAG
>JAHIRM010000019.1 GCA_018818595.1 Bacillota bacterium | reverse complement strand
GACTTGCATGTATTAGGCATGCCGCCAGCGTTTATCCTGAGCCAGGATCAAACTCTCCATTATATTTATGTAAAGTTTTATTCTTCTCATTTTTTGTGTTTTGTTGTTCGTTTTTTAATCTGTTTAGTTTTCAAAGACCTAATTGCGCACTTGTCACGCGCTTTTATATTGTATCATACCACTTTTTTTATGTCAACTATTATTTACCTGTTTTCGTGATTTTTTATAAATTACTTTCGATTTTTTGATAATCCTACAAAGTCCCAGATTTAGCCATAAAAAAAAGGTTAAGAATGTTTGCTCTTAACCTTTATATCGTTAATCTAGGCCAAATAATCGTAAAATATCATTATAGGTTACAAAAATCAAAAGTGCAATTAATAAAAAGAAAACAATTGTGTGAAGCAAATTCTCAAATTTCTGATTTGGTTTCTTTTTTGTTATCGCTTCATACCCAATAAATACAAGTCTTCCTCCATCAAGTGCTGGGATTGGAAGCAAGTTCACAATTCCTAAATTAACACTTAAAAGTCCGACCCAACTAAGAAGAGTATAGAACCCTTGAGAGGCAGCATTTGCAGTCATCGTATAAATTCCAATAAACCCAGATAAATCACCCACACCGATTTGTTTCGATGAGAATAATAAGTAAAGTGTCTTATATATAGAAAGGGCTGATTCTTTAAAACTTAAGAAGGCATTTTCAAAAGACCCAAAAAGACTAAATTTTGTCGTTCCAGCTATTCCAATTCTTGAATAAAATGCACTATACCCCATCGCATCTAACACGTTCGTTCCATAAGCAACGTAGGTAAAAGTGTATTCGACTCCATCTCTTTCAACGGTAATCGTTGTAGGGTTTTCTTCCGTTGAACCTTCGGTATAAGCAATTGCATAAGTAATAATTTCATTCCAATTTGCAAATATTTCTCCATTAATACTTAAAATCTTATCCCCGGCAAGCAATTCTGAACTTACATATAAAGGAGAGCCGATGATAAGATCGGTTGTATCTACAGAACTAGTAAACCCTAAAGCATAAAAGATGTATTGAGGAATGATAGGTTCTAACGTTAATATTTCTCCATCTCTTTCTACTTCAAATACAAAAGAATCATAAGTTAAATATTTTGCTAGTTCTGAATTAATGGTAATTAAAGATTCATCGCTACTTGTCCAAGCCGAAACCTCTTCATCATTAATCGAAAGAATAATATCTCCTGGAAGTAAAATTTCAGAAGCAGGCATACCAGAACTTACATCCCCAACAACAGTACTACTAGTATTTGCGACTCCTAATGTTAAAGCAATAAACAAGTAAACAAAGAATGCTAAGATGAAGTTCATCATTGGACCGCCAAAGGTGATTAAGAATCTTTGGATTTTGGTTTTTGTTGAAAAATTACGATCATAAGGCGCAATTTGCATTTGATTTTTATCAAACACAAAATAGGCATCTCTTTTTACGGTATATTCATTGATATATAATCTCGTTTGATCTCTTCCTTGCAAATCAATAGAATCGATGGTTACTTCTAGATAATCTTGATAATCAAGATGAGCTGGATTAATAATGATTCGATTTATTTCGCCGTCTTTTGCAAAACCCAAACGAATTTTTTGTCCTACCTTTACAACTTCTGCTTGAACTTCTTCTCCTGACATGGAAACAAATCCACCAAAGGGAATTGCCCGAATCGAAAAAGTTGTTTCGCCTTTTTTCTTACTCCAAATTTTAGGACCCATGCCAAAAGAAAACTCATGACATAATACTCCCGCTTTTTTTGCAAAGAAAAAATGGCCTAATTCATGAATACAAATTACAACGCTTAAAACGATTAAAAATAATAATATATTGCCAACTGCAATTAAAAAATCCATATAGTAGACTCCTATCTCAAGCTGTATGTTTGATAAATTGATGTTTTAACCAAATAATCAATTTCTAGTAAATCCTCAAGTGTTGGAGAAAGATTTACTAAATGTTTATCTAATTCGGTTTTAATTATTTTTTCGATTTCTAAAAATCGAATTTTACCCTCAAGGAAAAGTGAAACACAAGCTTCATTTGCGGCATTTAATACGCAAGGCATGGATCCACCAATCCGAAAGGATTGGATTGCATACGTTAAACAAGGATATTTCTCTTGATTAATTGGTTCAAAATGAAGACTTTTCAGTTTGACAAAATCGAGTGATTTTGTCATGCTTTTGATTCTGTTTGGAAAATATAAAGCATATTGAATAGGAAGTTTCATATCGTGACTAGAAAGTTGTGCGATAACCGAAGAATCTACAAATTCAACCATAGAATGAATGATGCTTTCGCTGTGTAAAATGGTTTCTACTTTTTCAATTGGTAAATCAAACAAGTAACAAGCTTCAATCATTTCAAAGCCTTTGTTCATCATGGTCGCTGAGTCAATCGTTATTTTATAACCCATTGCCCAGTTTGGATGTTTTAAAGCATCTTCTAAAGTTGCATTTTCTAATTCAAGCCTTGTATAATCTCTAAAAGCTCCACCACTTGCGGTTATGATGATTTTTTTGATTTCATGAGGTTTTGAGCCTTGTAAACATTGCCAAATTGCAGAATGTTCTGAATCGATTGGATACATTTTTACGTTAAATTCTTTTAATAATTTTTTAATTAAAAATCCACCAACCACTAAAGTCTCTTTATTGGCTAATGCGATATTTCTGTGAATCTTTATGGCTTCAATGGTAGGAACAAGTCCTGCAATTCCCACAAGAGCATTAACGACTAACCCAATTTTATCTTCTTTTTGAAAAGTGGCAGCTTTGATTAAGCCTTCTTTTCCATAACCAAAACAAGTAGTAGGAAACTCTGTTTGCAACATCATTGCATCATTTTTTTCTGTAACGGAAACATACAGTGGTTTAAATTGTTTTATTTGATGCCTCAGCAAAGAAATATTTTTATTAGCAGACATTGTGATAACTTTAAAGTCTTCTAAATGTTGGCTTACAATTTCTAATACTTGTGTTCCAATGGATCCGGTCGATCCAAGCAAATAGAGGTTTTTCATTTAAATCACACTTTGAAGTAATAAAATTAAAATAAGACTAAGTGCCACAATCGTTGAAGAATCAAAACGATCTAATACTCCTCCGTGTCCTGGAAACAGATTAGAATAATCTTTGATTTCATAATTTCGTTTAAATTTAGAGGCAACCAAATCTCCAATTTGTCCCATTAAAGACAAAAAGATTGAAAGAAGAATCACATAAACAATAAAAAAATCAAAGACGTTAAAGAATAAAGCAAATAGTGTAGCAAATATGGATCCAAATACGAGTCCTGCAATCGCACCTTCTACGCTTTTTTTAGGACTTATTTTTAATGCTAATCTATGCTTGCCAAATTTAATACCAAAAAGGTAAGCAAACGTATCGGTTGCCATACTGACAAGCAAGAAATAAAATACGATTTCTAAGCTTACCGTTCTTAAATAAGCAAATGCTGCAAATCCTAAACTACAATATAAAATGGTCGCAAAAACATTTCCAAAATCTCTTGTTTGAAAAGAATCACAAAACACTAAAATCATAGAATATAGTAAAAGTATAAAGATGAAAAAAATCAAGATAACACTATAAGGAATGATTTCTTCTAAGCTATAGACAACAACCAGTAAAAATCCACCAGTTAATACAACCGATACAGTATCAATCCATCTTGGCAATGGATTTTTCTTTTGCAGCATGTTTCGAAACTCAAAAGCTGCAATCATGGATAATATGAGGCAAAACATGGTAAATATTTCGTAATGATTCCCAAAGATTAAGATAGGAATCATAATGATTGCCATGATGAATCCGGTAATGGTTCTTTGTTTCATGAAATCACCCTTTCAATCCACCATATCGTCTTTCGCGTGAATTATATGCCTTTATGGCAAGAATCAAATCTTTTTTAGAAAAACTTGGCCAATACGTTTTACAAAAATACAGTTCAGCATACGCTGCTTGCCATAACATAAAATTGCTAAGTCTAATCTCTCCACTTGGTCTTATCAATAAATCAAGTGGAAGTAAATCTTTTGTATATAAATGATTCGTTACGGTCTGTTCTGTTATTTCTTCGATGGTTAATTGATTTTCTTTTACTTCAAAAGAAATTTGTTTTACTGCTTCGGTTAACTCATCATAAGATCCATAATCAAAACAAATATTTAAAATCATTCCACTTCGATCTTTTGAAAGCGAAGTGATGCGATTAAGTATCTCTTGATTTTCAAGACTTAAATGATTGGTTCTTCCCGTAAATACAACTTTAATATCATATTGTTTGAAATCGTCTTTAAATCTTTTTTCAAATTCACTTGGCATTTTCATTAAAAATTCGACTTCATCTGTTGGTCGTTTCCAATTTTCAGTTGAAAATGCAAACACACTTAAGACCTTTATTCCTAAATCAGAAGCAACCAGTGCTATTTTTCGAATGTTTTCAATACCAACTTGATGCCCAAACGTTCTTGGCATTCCTCTTTGTTTTGCCCATCTTCCATTCCCATCTAGTATAATCGCAATGTGTTTGGGAATTGTGATGGATTTATTGTTTTTTTTAAAAAGCATGGTATCACCGCTTTCTCATAACAATTATACACTATTTCTTTGATTTTTTCTATCATTTTATAACGAAGACAAAATGTGTTAAAATAAAATATAAGACTATTTCTAGTCTTATATACTCATAACGTCTTTTTCTTTTTCTTTAAATACTTCATCAATTTTTTCTATAAATTTATCTGTGATTTTTTGAACCTCATCTTGATAATATTTCGAATCATCTTCGGTCAGTTTTTTATCTTTTTCTAATTTCTTTAAATCAGAAATAGCGTCTCGCCTTATGTTTCTAATTCCTACTTTATTTTCTTCTGCCATTTTATGAATGACTTTAACGGATTCTTTTCTGTTTTCTTCGGTAAGAGGTGGTAAAGAAATCCGAATTCCAATGCCATCATTGGTAGGAGTAACTCCTAAATTAGCCGCAAAAATAGCTCTTTCAATTTTGGACAGTAGTGATTTGTCATAAGGTTTGATGTAAATTTGAGTTGCTTCAGGAACTTGAATTGAAGCAATTTGACTGATGGGAGACAACGCTCCATAATAATCCACAGTAACACGCTCTAGCATTTTTGGGTTTGCTCTTCCACTTCTTATGGTTGCATATTCTTTATGAAGGGCAATAATCGAATGTTCCATCCGTTCTTCGGCTTCCATTAAAATTGTATCAGGCATACATTTTCACTCCTTATTTACTTATTTTTAATCATTGTGCCAATATCTTCGCCTAAAATTGCGCGCTTGATATTGCCATCTTTGTTCATGTCAAAGACATAAATATCGATGTTGTTATCATGACATAATGCTGCAGCAGTTGAATCCATAACTTGAAGTTCTTTTTGTAAAACTTCTTGATGGGTCAGACTACTATATTTGTTTGAATCTTTATGAACTTGAGGATCTTTATCATAGACTCCATCGGTTCCATTTTTAGCCATATAAACAATGCTTGCTCCAAGTTCTGCAGCTCTTAAAGCTGAAGTAGTGTCGGTAGAAAAATAAGGATTCCCAGTACCTCCACCAAAAATAACAATATAGTTTTTCTCAAGGTGACTAATGGCTTTTCTTCTTATGTAGGGTTCAGCTACTTCAGGAATATTAAGGCTAGTCATTACCCTTGTTGGAACACCCATCGCTTCAAGAGAATTTTGAAGAGCAAGGGCATTTAGGATGGTACCAATCATTCCCATGTAATCAGCACTAGAACGTTCAATTCCCATTTCAGCTGCTAATTTGCCTCTGAAAATGTTTCCTCCGCCTACGACAATTCCAATTTCACATAAATCTAAATCATAGGCTGCTTTTACTTCTTTTGCGATTCTTTTTACCACTTGTGGATCAATACCGATTCCACTTTTTCCAGCTAAAGCTTCTCCACTTAATTTTATCATAACTCGTCTTTTTAACATAATAGGACCCCCTTAAATGAGAAAGAAAGGACACACGAGTGCCCTTCCAATTATTTTACTTGTGATAATACTTCGTCTGCAAAATTATCTTCTTTCTTTTCAATGCCTTCACCAACAGCTAAACGTGTAAAAGAAGCGATTGTTGCGCCTTTACTTTTTACGTATTCTTCAACTGATTGATCTGGGTTCTTAATAAACGCTTGATTTACTAAACAGATTTCTTTTAAGTTTTTATTTAAACGGCCTTCAACCATTTTTAAAATGATTGCTTGAGGTTTTGGTTTTTCTGCTGTTTCATTTTCATTTAATGCTTCATTGGTCAAAACTTGTTTTTCATGAACAATGATTTCTGGTGCGATATCTTTTTGACTTAAATATTTAGGACTAGATGCCGCAACATGCATAGCGATGTCTTTTGCGGTTTGAAAATCTCCACCATTTAGAATGGATAAAGAAACAATTTTTCCGCCCATGTGTTTGTATAAGCCAAATACTTGATTGTCTGTTTTTGTGAATACTTCGTAACGACGAAGTGAAATTTTTTCTCCAATGAAAACGACACTTTCAAGTAAAATTTGTTGCAAAGTTTTTGCGTTTTCTGTTACTAATAAAGCTTCTTCATTTGTTAAAGCATTGCTATTTAAAAGAATGTTCCCAACCGTTGAAACTAATTTAATGAACCTTTCGTTTTGAGACACGAAATCCGTTTCACAATTTAGTTCAAATACGATTGCTTTGTTCTTATCTGATAAAACTTCACAAAGACCTTCTGCAGCAATTCTAGATTCTTTCTTTGCTGCCTTTGCAATTCCTTTTTCTCTTAACCAATCAATAGCTAAATCGATATTTCCATTTGTTTCAACAAGTGCCTTTTTGCAATCCATCATTCCTGCACCGGTTTTCTCACGTAAATCTTTTACTAAACTAGCTGTAATATCCATGGTATTTCCTCCTTATTACACTATTATAATATTATCATATTTTGAAGTGATATACAATTATTTTAAGTGTTTTCTCTAAAAAGGGAGCAATTATTGCTCCCTTTATTATTTACATTTGTTTTAAAAGTTCTTCAATTAATTCTGCTTTACGTAATTTAGAATAATTTGTAAGATTATGTTCTTTTGCAAGTTCTCTAAGTTCAGCAACTGTTTTAGATTCCAAGTCGATGGAAGGAGTTTTTTCTACTTCAACAACTTTTGGTTCTTCGACAACCACTTCTGGTTTTGCTTTAACAGTTTTTGTTTTTTCGATGACAACTTCAGTCTTCACTTCAGCAACTACTTCTGGTTTCACTTCAACAACAACTTCAGGTTTTACTTCCGTAACAACTGGTTTTGCTTCTGTAACAACTGGTTTTGGTGTTGGCTTAGGTGTTGGTTTTGGAGTTGTTACAACTGGTTTTTTAACAATCTTTGGAGTTTCTTCCTCTTCCACTTCATCAATGGTCGAATCGTCTTCTTCGGTTTCTTCTACTGAGACAACAGGTGAAACGCCTTCCACAAGACCGCCGTTTGCTTCAATGACAGCATCTGCCATTTTACTTACAATTAATTTAACCGAACGAAGTGCATCATCATTTGCTGGGATGATGTAATCTACTTCATCTGGATCACAGTTTGTATCGATAATTCCAAATACTGGAATGTGTAATATTCTTGCTTCTAAAATTGCATTTCTTTCTTTTCTAGGATCGATAATAAATAAAGCTTGTGGTAATCCACGCATTTCTTTAATTCCACCTAGGAATTTTTCTAAACGAGCCATTTCTTTGTGTAGACCAATGACTTCTTTTTTAGGTAATAATTTAAAAGTTCCATCGCTTTCCATTTTGTAAAGGTCATGAAGTTTTTTGATAGAACGTTTGATGGTTTTAAAATTAGTAAGGGTTCCACCTAACCATCTTTGATCAACATAAAATTGACCGGAACGAATTGCTTCTTCTTTTACTGGATCTTGAGATTGTTTTTTGGTTCCAACAAATAATACTCTTCCGCCTGCTTGAGCAATCTCAAACAATGCTCTGTAAGCAACATCAATACAGTCGCTTGTTTTTTGTAAATCGATAATATGAATCCCATTACGTGATGTATAAATGTACTTTGCCATTTTTGGATTCCATCTACGCGTTTGGTGACCGAAATGCACCCCTGCTTCTAACAGAGCTTTCATTGATATAACGCCCATTTTTTTTAAATCCTCCTATTTGATTTTGCCCTCCACTGCTTCAACATTATTGTCACCAATTGCTTGGCTCCTGACAAATCACTCACCAGTGTGTGTATTTTTTACGGCGAAACTATTTTACCAAATTTCGGCCGATAAATCAAGCATATTTTACCTGTTTTGACCGATAAAGAAAAAACCACACAAATATGTGGTCATAAACCTGTACTTCCGAAGCCTCCAAGTCGTTTTACAGAAGAAGATGCTTCTGAATCGACTTTTAAATAAACCGAAAAGATAGCTTGACAAAAACGTTCTCCCTTTTTAACAAATTGTGGTGTCTCTCCAAAATTATAAAGCATGACTAAAATATGGCCTTCATTTTCTGGGTTATTGTAATAGTCACTATCGATAATTCCAACGCTATTTATCAGAGATAGGTTTTTGTTTTTTACAAAGGAACTTCTTGGGTAAAGTTGCAAAACTTCAAACTCATTCATATATGTTTTTAATCCGGTTGGCACAAATTCTACTTTCCCTGGAAGAATGAAAGTATCTTGTGCTGCTTCGATATCATATCCAGCACTTTTTGCCGTTTTGCGAAGAGGTAACCGAATATCTTGATTTAGATACTGCGTGACAACTTCAAATCCTCGATTTTTCATAGATACTCCCTTCTTGGTGATTATAGACTTCCAGCACCAGTTTGTTTAATTTGTCTTTTCAGTTCTTTTTCTGCTTTTAGTAATTCAATGTTTCTTTGTTTGTTATCTTCAAGTCTTGCTTTTCGAATGGCATATAGATTTTCAAAAGCAGCTTCTTTTGAATTGCCAATAAAAGCGTCTTGAGCGATTACGGTAATCAGATTGTGATGTGTTTCAACAACACCACCAATGATAACAACATAGTAGACTAAATCGCCTTGTTCTAATTTGATATAACCAGTATCGATTGTAGAAATAATGGGCAAATGGTCTTTTAAGACACCATAGTCCCCATTGTTTTCACTCGATACAATAATTGCGGTTACTTCTTCGTTATAAAGTTCGCCATCAGGAGTTACAATTACTATTTTCAAAAGTGTTCCCCCTTTATTTTTTCATTCTTTTGGCTTTTTCAATGACTTCTTCTATGCTTCCAACTAAGCGAAAAGCATCTTCTGGTAATTCATCGTATTTTCCTTGTAAGATTTCTTCGAAGCCTTTTACGGTGTCTTTTACTTTAACGAAACTTCCTATTTGCCCTGTAAATTGTTCCGCTACATGGAAGTTTTGAGATAAGAAAAGTCGAATTCGTCTTGCACGATGTACTACAAGTTTATCTTCGTCACTTAATTCATCCATTCCTAAAATCGCAATAATATCTAACAAATCATTATAGCGTTGTAGAGTTTTTTGGACTTCTCGTGCGATATTGTAATGTTTTTCTCCTACAATTTCAGGAGTAAGTGCTCTACTAGTAGACGCAAGAGGATCCACTGCAGGATAAATTCCTTCTTCTGAAATCTTTCTAGATAGATTGGTTGTTGCATCTAAATGAGTAAAAGTGGTTGCAGGAGCTGGATCGGTATAATCATCTGCAGGAACGAACACGGCTTGAATCGATGTAATCGATCCAGATTTCGTAGAAGTAATTCGCTCTTGAAGTAATCCCATATCGGTCGCAAGCGTTGGTTGATATCCAACGGCTGAAGGCATTCTACCAAGTAAAGCAGAAACTTCAGAACCAGCTTGTGTAAATCTAAAAATATTATCGATGAATAGAAGAACATCTTGATGTTCTTCGTCTCTAAAATGTTCTGCCATAGTAAGTCCTGAAAGTCCAACACGCATTCTAGCACCAGGAGGCTCATTCATTTGACCAAATACCATTGCGGTTTTATTGATTACTCCTGATTTTTTCATATCGTAGTAAAGGTCATTTCCTTCTCTAGTTCTTTCCCCTACTCCGGCAAAAACAGAGATGCCTCCGTGCTGTTCTGCTACATTATGAATGAGTTCTTGAATGATAACAGTTTTTCCAACACCAGCTCCACCAAAAAGACCGATTTTTCCACCTTTGATGTAAGGCGCAAGTAAATCAATGACTTTGATTCCGGTTTCTAGAATTTCGGTTGTTGCATTTAAGTCTTCTAATTTTGGACTAGGTCTATGAATGGGAGAACGCTTGATTTTTCCTGAAGGCATTGGAAGTCCATCAATGGGATCTCCTAATACATTAAACATTCTTCCAAGCGTTAATGTTCCAACGGGAACCGAAATGAATTCTCCTGTATCAATCACTTCAACGCCTCTTACAAGTCCGTCGGTTGAGTCCATGGCAATGGTTCTTACAATTCCACCACCTAAGAACAAAGACACTTCTAAGGTGAGGTCAATTTCCACTCCATGATTTTTATTTTTAGGGATCTTGATTTTTAAGGCATTATTGATAGAAGGCATTCCTTCTTCAAATAAACAATCAACTACTGGTCCCATTACTTGAACTACTTTTCCAATGTTTGGCATATATTTCCTCCCTAGCTTACAGCGTTTGCTCCACCGATGATATCGGTCAATTCGATTGTAATAGCTGCTTGTCTTACCCGGTTATAAATCAGATTTTGTTTTTGAATCACTTCAAGTGCGTTATCTGTTGCATTTTTCATGGCAGTCATTCTTGCGGCATGTTCACTTGTTTTAGCATCAAGAATAATTCCGTATAACGTATTTTCCAAATAGATTGGTAATAATTCATTCATTACATCAAATGGAGTTGGTTCAAAGATAAATTCAGATACTGGTTTGGTAATGTCTTTTACCAAATCAGTAATTGGAAGCAAAACTTCGTCTCTAATAATTTGAGTAAGTGTATTAATATAATCCGAATAGATTAACACAATTTTATCGACACGACTTTCAAGATAAAGACTTATGAACGCTCTTGACATCGCTTGAAAATCGATAAATTCAATTTCATCTCGAGAATTTATGGATTCTTGATTTAAAAGAGGATGATGATTTCTTTTACAATAAGAAAATGCTTTAAACCCAATGGTACCGACAATAAATTCGCTTTTTGATTTATGATTTTCACTAATTATTTTTTCAAAGTATTTAAAGATATTTGCATTATAAGGCCCCGCGAGTCCTCTATCACTTGAGACAAGGATATAGCCAGTCTTTTTAATTTCTCTTGAAATCAAAAGTGGATGAGTTAGGTCAGGGTTTGTCGATAATACGTCTTCTAAAATTGTTTTTACTTTTTGTTTTATAGGCGCAAAAGCCCGAAATTTACGTTCGACTTTTCTTAATTTCGAAGCAGAAACCATGTTCATGGCTTTCGTTATTTGACTGGTTTTACGAGTCGCTTCTATTCTGTTTTTGATTTCTCTAATCGAAGCCATAGGGATTCACTCCTTTTTATATAAAGTCTGTTACAAATCTTGCTATTGCTTTATTTAATAACGTTGTTTCAGGTAAATCTTTCGTTTCTTTCAATAAAGCTGTTAATTTTTTTGCCTCTTCATCTTGGCAAAAAAATTGATGAAGTTCTGTTTCAAACCGTTTAATGTCTTCAATTTTAATTTGGTCTAAATACCCATTAATAAGGCAATAAATACTAATCGCTTGAAGTTCAAACGGAATGGTTTTATGAAGTCCTTGTTTTAATATTTCAACGGTGCGTTCGCCTCTGTCAAGTTTAGCTTTGGTCGCATCATCTAAGTCCGATCCAAATTGGGTGAAAGCTTCTAGTTCGCGATAACTTGCTAAATCCAGTCGAAGGGTTCCAGAGACTTTTTTAATTGCTTTATATTGAGCGGCTCCCCCTACCCTTGAAACCGATAGTCCTGCATTAATGGCAGGTCGTATTCCAGAATAGAATAGTTTGGATTGTAAGAAAATTTGCCCATCCGTAATCGAAATAACGTTTGTTGGAATATAAGCAGAAATATCTCCTTCTTGTGTTTCAATGATGGGAAGGGCCGTAATCGATCCTCCACCTAATTCATCATTCAATTTAGCGGCTCTTTCTAACAATCTAGAATGCAAATAAAACACATCTCCTGGAAAAGCCTCTCTACCTGGTGGTCTTCTTAAAAGCAAAGATAATTCTCTATAGGCAATCGCATGTTTTGATAAATCATCATAGATAATCAAAACATGTTTTCCTAAGAACATAAATTCTTCTGCCATGGCAACTGCAGAGTATGGAGCTAAAAATAATAACGGAGCCGGATCACTTGCAGACGCTGCAACGATGATGGAATATTTAAGTGCATCGTATTTTTTAAGGGTTTCAAGAACGTTTAAAACCGTAGAGTTTTTTTGTCCAATCGCAACGTAAATACAAATAACATCTTCGTCTTTTTGATTAATCATTGTGTCAACTGCAATGGATGTCTTACCCGTTTGTCTATCGCCAATAATTAGTTCTCTTTGTCCTCTACCAATTGGAACTAAAGCATCTAGTACTTTGATTCCTGTTTGCAAAGGTTGATTCACGCTTTGTCGTTCGATAACACCTGTTGCTTTTCGTTCTACTGGTCTTGTCTTAGAGGTTTTAATTTCGCCAAGTCCATCAATAGGTTGTCCTAATGGATTTACAACTCGGCCTATTAAAGCATCTCCTACAGGCACTTCTAAAATTTTTCCAGTAGTTTTTACTATGTCTCCTTCTTTAATTAAAGAGGAGTCATTTAGTAAAATAACGCCTACATGGTCTTTTTCAAGGTTTTGAACCATGCCGACAACATCATTTGGAAAAACAAGAAGTTCTCCACTCATTGCATGATCTAATCCGTATACCAAAGCAATGCCATCTCCTACTGAGATGACACTTCCTACTTCCTCTGTTTTGATTGATTTTTCGTATTTCTTAATTTGTTCTTTTAATAAAGAACTAATTTCGAGAGGGTCTATTCGCATAATTTCTTCTACCTCATCCTCTTTTTAAATTTGATTTCAAATCTTCTAATTGTCGATTGCTGGTTTCATCTTTTACGAGTCCATCATATTCTAGTCGAAATCCCGAAATAATAGAATCGTCGATAATTTCTTCTAATTCAATTTTATGATACGTATCTTTTTCAAGTTGTACTAATAAAGCCTTTCGTTGATCATCTGACAAGACTTTCTTTGAATAAACTTGAACTTTTTTGATTTTATTTAAATCATCGATTAGTTCCGAAAACGAATAGAAAATTGAAGGAATCACATTCATTCTTTCGTTATCAATTAAGACAAAAAGAAAATGTTTTAATAATGTTAATTTCACACTATGTTCTATCACTTGTTTTTTTTCGTTTTTACTGATTTTCGGATGATTAAAAAATTGCATAGTTTTTTCATCGATTGCTTCAGTAAAAGCCAAAAAACCAGCTTGAAATTCGTTTAGCTGATTGCTTTCCATCGCAAGAGAGAAGATTGACTTTGCATACTCTTCATGAATAGAAGTCATTTGACTTCACTTCGATTTATGTCTTCGATGGATTTATCTAAGTATTTTTTTTGATCGACTTCTTGTTCTATGATTTTTTCAGCCATAAGAGTTGCAAGATCAATCACTTCGTGTTTCATCTTCACTCTGGCTTTTTCTTTTTCAAGTTCAATTTCTTTTAAAGAAGATTCAAGAATAGAAGACGCTTCTAATTTTGCTTTCGATACAATTTCTTGATGTACCAATTCACCTTTTTGCGTAGCTGAATCGATAACCGATTTTGATCGTTTTTTAAGATTAATGTACTCAAGCTCAGTATCTTCTTTTAATTTAATCGCTTCTAAATTTTCTTTTTTAGCATTTTCGACTTCATCTTCTAAAAACTTTCTTCTTTTTGCTAAAAAATCAGTGATTTTATTCCATAAGAAATACTTCACGATTAATACCAAAAGAAGCGTCGCAAGAAGTTGAACGATTATATCAAGTAAACTAACACCTAGTGCTGATTTAATGGTGTCCGATACGGCTTGCATGATTCTTTCTACTGCTGTCATTTAGAAAACTCCTTTTTAATCAAAATCCTCTTATCCAAAAATTAAAATGAGAGCAACAAGAAGTCCATAAAGACCAGTCGTCTCGGCAAGAGCTGCGGTAACAAGTGTTGTCATTAATACTTTCCCTTGTGCTTCTGGTTGTCTACCAACTGCTTCTGCGGCTTTACCAGCGGCATATCCTTGACCAATTCCAGGTCCAATTCCAGCAACAACAGCAATTCCAGCTCCAAGGTATCTCATACCATCTGAAAAGAATTGATTGTATTCTGCAGCAAAACGTAAAGCGGATGTAAAAATTGATTCAAACATGTTAATTTCCTCCTAATATAGTATCGTTAAAATTATTATTTCTTATGAAGCATCCGCTGCCATCGATATGTTTACCGTTGACAACATGAAAAAGACAAACGCTTGAATGAGACCGAAAAATATATCAAAAACTACGTGCAAGAATACTCCTGCAAAAACACCTGCGACCCAATATAACACTGCATAAACCATGGCAGAAATTACCGCGCCACTCACAAGATTACCAAACAAACGAATTCCCATGGTAAGCGGAGTTGATATTTGACCAATCAAATTAATCGGTACCATGATTGGAAACATCCACCATACATGTCCTATGAAAATATCGTGTCCCATTCTTTTAAATCCTTTATATTTAATTTCTGAAAACTTTAAAATGATAAAGGTAATAATGGAAAAGCTCATCGCAATACTTACACTTGACAAAGGTGCTTTTAATCCAAATAAGGCAATGGTGTTCGCAAACATTAAATACACTAAGACCGAAAATAGATAAGGTCCAAATAAATTTAATTTCTTTCCTGGCAAATGATCTCTTAATAAATTTTGAATCATCTCCACGAAGAAAATTATAACTAAAACAAATCCTTTTGGTGTATCTGTTGGGTTTAGTTTGCTTACCCGAATCCCTACAATAATAAATACGATGCTTAATACGAAAACTACAATTAATGTCGAGATAATTTGAGGTGATAAGGGGGCAATAATATTAAAATCAAGCATTTTTATCACCTTCTTTGTTTTGTTTTCTTAAAGAAAAGAAAGTAACAGGAAATAATATGACCCGGTAAGAAATAATTCCTACAAATGTTAATATGATGTTCCAATCGGGATTAGTAATAGCGAAATACATCACAATTCCATAAAAAACCATTTTTGCAAAGTATAACAAAATTTGTTTTGTTTTAATTTGTTCTAGATGGGATTCAAATGCTTTTTTCATGACTCGATAATGAAAAGAATTCATAAGCATCGATGTGAAAGCTCCAAGTAAGAAACCAATTACTAAATCAAAATCCAAAGATATCAGATATGTCACAAGACTAAATATAATGATAAAAGGCCATAGAAATAAAAATGTCTTTTCAATCAGATTTAGGTTTTTTATCTGCATTTTTACTCTCTCCCATCATTTTAAATGTTCTTTTTACTAGATTGATAACACTTGAGAAAAGTCCTAAAAATATAAAAATAAATAGAAATAAATGTTTCTCTTCCCATAGATAACTATCGATGGCTTGGCCAATAAGATAACCAAGAAACATCGAAATAATTAATTCAATAAAAAATTGAATGATTAATTGAACACCTGTAAAAGTAGATTTAACATTATTCAATCTCGCTCACTCATTTCGTTCCAAACAAACGATCTCCACAATCTCCAAGTCCAGGTACAATATACCCAATCTCATTTAGCTTTTCATCAATGGCAACTAAATAGATATCGATATCTGGATGATGAATTTGGAGTTCTTTGATTCCTTCAGGGCATCCAACCAGTCCCACAAACCGAATGTCAATTCCACCTTGTTCTTTCACAAGTGAAATGGCCTTAACGGCAGAACCTCCGGTTGCTAACATCGGATCTACGATTAAAACGGTTGCTTCTTTTAACACGTTTGGTAGTTTTGTATAATACGTTTGAGGTTGTAAGGTTGTTTCATCTCGGTATAATCCGATATGTCCTATCTTTGCCGTTGGAATCACATTGTGAATTCCATCCACCATTCCAAGACCCGCTCTTAATATTGGAACGATTACTACTTCTTTTGCCAGTGTTTGACAAATTGTTTTAGCAATAGGCGTTTCAACTTCGATTGGCTTAGTTTGTAAATCTCTTGTGATTTCGTAAGTAACCAAACTTCCAATTTCATTTACGTTTTCACGAAAGGTTTTGGTATCTGTCAGTTTATTTCTGATGATGGCCATTTTGTGATCAATTAAAGGATGTTGAATAATAACTACTTTTCCCATTATTTGTTCTCCTCATATTCTTGAATTAAATGTAGCCTTTGATTGTGCCTAACTCCATTTGAATAACTTGAATCTAAATAAATATCCACAAAATGAAGGGCTTCCGCAAGCGTATTAGTTCTTGAACCTAAGCATAAAACGTTAGCGTTGTTATGCTCTTTGGCAGCTTTTGCTACGAATTCTGTTTGACAAGCACAAGCTCGAATTCCTTTTACTTTGTTTGCAGCAATTGACATGCCGATTCCTGTTCCACAAATTAAAATTCCAAAATCAAATAGCTTGTCTCTTACTGCTTCTGCAACTTTAAAAGCATAGATTGGATAATCGGTAGATTCCAAAGAATTTGTGCCAAAATCGAAAACTTCAATTCCTCTTGTTTGTAAGTGTTTTATTATCGGTTGCTTGTATACAAATCCTGCATGATCTGATCCAATGGCGATTTTCATAAAAACCACTCCTGTCTTTGAGGCTATTCCATTACAATTATAGCAAATTACCTTTTTTTTTACAACGAAAAGAATCAAAAAGCGCTTTCCAAAAAAAAGACGCTTTTAAACGTCTTTTGCAAAGGTAATCATTCCTTTGCCTTTGTTTTTAGATTCATACATAGCTTTGTCTCCTAAATCTAGTAATTTGGTATAATCATAACATTCTTTTTTTATAGGAACAATTCCAATTGATGCACTAACTTTAGCGGCAATTGCTTTTTCATTTAGGTTTTCAATTAAGAAAATAATTTGTTTGGCTCTATCAATAATTTGTTTTTCAGAATGGTTTAATACAAATACAAAAAACTCATCTCCACCAAGTCTATAGTAAATAACATCCTTCTCCCAATTAGCGATAAAGCGATTGGCAAGTTCAATTAAGAACAAATCTCCTGCCTTGTGTCCGTATATATCGTTTATTGTTTTGAAATGATCAATATCAAAATAAATTCCATAAGCACCTTCTAAATAAGTTGGGTTTTGAAGATGTATTTTTAAAGTTTCTCGTGTAAACAACCTTGTTAAAGAATCTTGGTAAGTAGATTTGTAATAAAGAATTCCTTTTGGAGTATTATCGTAGATTCGATTGATTCGACCAAAAATCAATTCAGTGTGTCCCTCATTTTTGGTTAAAATATCAATTCCTACCAACAACCAAAGGGTTCCGTTTTTGATTTTGAGGGGTATATATAACTGCATGTCCTCAGTGATATTGATTAATTTCTTCGTTAAATCTTCTAAGAACGTTTCTTTTCCTTCTACTTCTGCTAAAGCGTTTTCGGTTTCAATATGGCTGGCAATTTCTGAAAATAAAAATGATTCTTGTTTAGAAAATCCAAGTAAGGTGACATCTCCTGTTAGAATTTGAATTTTTCTTGGTCTTAATAATAAGTCCACGATAAATGTCACATGATACGTTGAAGAAAAAAACACATCTTCTATTAAATCAATTTGATATCTATTCATTTCAACAAGTCTTCTTCCTCTTAGCCCCCCATAGGGATGATTTGCTACAATCTCTCCTCCCTGGCTTTTGATAGCACTTAATGTTTCCTTAATACTCATTCCTCCGGGAATATCTACCTTAAAAGGCAAATTAACAGCTAAAAAATGCATTTTTTCCACTGTTTCTATTTCCTGCACT
>JAHIRM010000018.1 GCA_018818595.1 Bacillota bacterium | reverse complement strand
TTTAAAAGCATCTCGCTTTGTATATTCAACATTATTCATACGTCTATTTTATCAAATTTCAACCAAACAAAAAAGAGGCTTGGCCTCTTTAGTTGAAAAACTTGTTTTTCATTTTTTTACTTAATAAATTTATTTTTTTGCTGGTTCTTTTAATGATTCAACTAAGCCAGTTGCAAAACCAACGATTCCTTGTAATTCAGAAGGAATAATAATTTTAGTTACTCGAGCAATGAATACATTATCATTGTTTAATAATATATATTTATTATTTTAAATTAGTATATATCAAGTAATTATCTTATTTGATATAATAAAGAAAATGCAATAAAGAGGTGCTATATGAAAAAAATAAGTCTTCTATCTTTTGTCTTCTTTTTTATCTTGATGATAGTTGGATGTGATAAACAAAACATGACATATACTTCACATCCTGTGGGTTATGCTGTAATAAGCGATACATTTGTTGCAAAAGGATCTTTAAATTATGTTAGCGACAAACCATATAATGTGAACTGGCTTTCAATGGAGCTTTATTACTTGCCTTCTGTTTGGGGAGAAATTGAAGTAACAGAGGAGATGCAAATTACAGAAAACGACCCAAATTTTGTAATCATCGATTATAACTCAACAAATCAAAAAGTTTTTGCCAAGTATGTCCATATTGGTGAAAATACGTGGACTGCAGAAATTGACACAGGGCAAGTGAAATATGTCAATCAAGATGGGGTCAATATCTTAGAAATTCTCTCGAATGAACAAGAAGCAAAAGCATACGTTGAAGCACTTGAATTTCAAAATGCATATTTTCTAGACTTTGAACTGGTCATGTTAAGTGGGTACCTAAGTAAATTAGATACTATCAGTGCAGAAGATGTGATACAAAAAGTTTCAGAAGTGCAAGTAGTAGAAATTCTTTGGGCTGAGACTATATCGTTACTTCCAGATTTTTCTACTTATTTTCCAGACTATGATAGCACAAAAATAAATACCTTGTTTCAAAGAGTATTTGATAAAGCAGAACAAGATGAGTTTCGAACAGGTGTTTTTATCGGATAAAGGAAAGCCATTATTTCTTTTCTTATAAAGGTAAGATGCCATAACAATCCATATTGTATTTTATTTATTTGAAATAGAATGAACAAAAAAGAACACATTCAAAGTTTGGACACAATGTTCAAACTTTTTTTATTATATGTTATAATACATAAGAATTTATAAAACAATTTTGATTATATCCTGAGGTGAAAATTGTATACGAGAACGATAATGATATTTCCTGATTTTAATAACATGAATAAAATTAATGATATTCGATTAAAATATGATCCTTTAGAAAGAAAAGTTGCGCCACATATAACAATCGTTTTTCCTTTTGAAGGTGAAATAACTGATGAAGATTTGATATCTCATTTTCAAGAAACCTTAAAGAATGTTTCTTCCTTTGAACTGTCTTTAAAAGGAATATATAAGCAAGTAGAAGAGTTCGCTTATTATATATTTCTAAACGTTAGTAAGGGATCAAAAGAAATCAAAAATATTCATAATCTTTTATATTCAAATCAATTGAAATCTTTTGATTTAGGATATGAATATACTCCCCATATGACGGTTGGGAAATTTGATTCAAAAGAAGAGTTAGACAAAGCATTTAATGAATTGAAATTAGAAGATTTAGAATTTTCTACACAAGTTACAACCATATCCATTGAAGTAATCGGCAAAAACGAAGAATCGGTTATTATTTTCGAACATGTTTTGAAATAGAAATAATAAAGCGAATTTTTTTAAATTGACAAACCAACTTCAAAATTTCAGGAGCAAAGAATATGAACAACATTCAAATGACCAAAGAAGAGGCAAGAAATTATTTAGTGAATTATCACATGATTAATTCTTCTCAAATCTTAAAAGGAGATGAGGGAATCAAACAAGTTTTTGATCGAATCATGTCCATTCAACAAGACCCATTGAATGTAGTAGGAATTAACGCTGATCTTGTGCTTCAATCGAGAATTCGTGATTATAAGGCAAGTATGTTATATGAAGCTTTATATCTAAACAGATTTTTAATTGATGCCTGGGATAAACAAATGTGTATTTATCAATTAAAAGATTATTCTAATTTTTCAACGATTCGAGTCCGTCAAGGAGAGTTACAAATCAACACGCTTGAATATCGCGTTCAATTAGATGCGTTAAAATATGTAGATGAAATCATCCAACTGCTAAAAGAAAAAGGCCCTTTGTATTCAAGCGAAATTACAATTGGAGAAACCACCAATCATAAATGGGGAAATATCAAAGCTTCTTCTGCAACTTTAGATTATTTATTTCAAGCAGGCAAAATTGGAATCAAAGAAAGACGAAATACTCAAAAACGGTATGATTTGATTGAACATCTGATTTTAAATTCCTGTGAGAGCTATTTTACAAATATCGAAGAAGAACAACTATATCATGTGTATCGAAGAATTTTATCTATGGGACTTGTTTGGAATAAAAATGGAGTTCATTTTAGTGGAGAATACGTTGGTAATTCTAAAATAAGAAATCGATGTCTTGAAATCTTATTGCAAAATAATACATTAACCAAAGTAGTAATTGAAGGGATCAAAGAACCATTTTACCTACCTACTCATGCACTTGATTTTGAATGTAATCTAGAAGATAAAATTAGTTTTATTGCCCCTCTTGATAACCTCATTTGGGATAGAAATCTAATTAAAGTTCTTTTTGACTTTGACTATAAGTGGGAAGTCTATACGCCAATTGTTAAAAGAGTATGGGGATATTATGTTCTACCTATCTTATATAAAAACAAATTTATTGGACGCATTGAATTTGAACCTCAAAGAAAGTCAGATCCACTGATTATTAAAAACATTTGGTATGAAGAAAAGATAGTTCTAAATAAAAAAATAGAAAAAGCATTAGATAAAGCATTACTTGAATTTGCAAAGTATTTAGGAGCAAAAGAGTACAAATATCAACCCTGATTAAAAACAATAAAAAAAGCAGCATGAGTAAATGCTGCTTTTTCTTTGGTTATTTTATTTCAACTTTACTTGATTCTGGGATAATGACTTTTTCTAATTCTTTTGGTGGTTTAACATTGTCTGGTAATCTAATTGTGTTCACTTGGAAAGGCAAACTTTTTACGCATTCATCAAGTTCTTTTTTTGTTTTATTCTTCTTATCATTCATAAATGATCACATTCCTCTCAAAAAATTGCTTTCAAAATATTTAGTATTATCTTCATCCGATTTTTTCATAATAGAGTCGATTTCAGGTAAATGGTCTTCATTAAGAATGGTATTGCATGTGGTCGTCCATTTTTCATTAAAGGCTGAAATCATATTATTCATTTTTTTGTCTGATATTTCGCCCTTAGAAACGGCAAGCCATTGATTTTCAAAAGGAAAATATAGTTCAAATAATGAATTGATGAGTTTTGGTAGACGAGATGACCTTTGATCGTATCGCAAATAAGGACGAAGAATGTGCATGAGTTCTGCCAATGCAATTAGTACAGGCCATATCCATTTCAGTGGGAGAGTTCCCCAAAAAGCCCATGCTGCAACGGATCCTGATGCAGTAAGTGCCGCGTAAATATTCATCATAGTAGAAAGTTTCGTGCTCTTAATTTGGTGTTCATCAATAAAGAAAATTTGAAACCTTGCTGTAGTCATTGTTTTCCAGTAACGTTCTTGTGTAATACTAGCTTGACTCAATTTAAAGCCTCCTTTTTTAAAATGCTGAAGGTGAATTGACCTTCGCCGATAAACCAATTTGTTACTTCATCAAGATAATTTGCATTGTCTAAATTTATTATATCTCTCAAAGATTTAAAATGCAACTAGCACATAATATATTTTTTTTATTTATTGTTGAATGAAAAAAAAGGAAGCTTATAGCTTCCTTGAATTTTATATTTAAGCAGTTCTTTCATTCCCTAAGTAAAAAATAGCTAGTGTATCGACTCCCGAATGACTTCCAATAACGGGTCCTATTGTGTTTACGAAGATATTCTCATCTTTTACATTTAATTTTTCCATCACAAGAGATTTGACATACATAGCATCTTCTAACGAATCTCCATGAGAAATGTAGACGATTTGGTCAAGAGATTTGTCAAATGTTTCCACCATTCTGTTTACCAGTGCGTTTAAGGATTTATAACGACCTCTTGCTTTTCCATAGACAACTAATTTTCCTTCAAGGGATACATGAAGTAGGGGTTTGACATTAAGAAGTGTACCTAAAATCTCTTTACTTGCGGATAGTCTTCCGCCTCTTCTTAAGTGACCTAAATCACTAACAGTAAAAAGATGACTTACTAACAATTTATTCTCTTCCACCCAAGTTGATACCTCTTCTAAAGATTTACCCTCTTTTTTTAAATGAGCAGCATAAGTAAGAAGAAGTCCTTGTCCCATAGATGCACAGGTTGAATCGATGGTATGAATAACTCTGTCAGGAAATTTTTCTAATAATTCCTTTTTGGCAACAAGAGAAGCACTATAAGTTCCAGATAATTGAGAAGAAAAAGATATTGACAAGATATCATTTCCCGCCTCAAGAAGAGGAGTCAAAACTTCGATAAAATTTTGAGGCGTTGCTTGCGCTGTTGACGTTTTTTTATGTTCTCGTAATAGTTGGTAAAAAGCTTTAGCGGTAATGTCTCTTTCATCTAAATAATTGAGATACTCTTTTCCTTCTACATTTACGGCTAGTGGTAAAATGACGAGCTCTAATTCGTTTGCTAGTTCACACGGTAAATCAATACATGAATCAGTAATAATGACATAATTTTTCATAATTTCCTCCAATATTTTATAAAATAATCGTGTTAAAAATTTTTAGATAGTTTGATTATAACAAATTTTCTACTCTTTTTAAGCAAATTCTTATAATTTTACAAAAATACCGCTTTTAAAAATGGATTTTTACAATGTGCAATTTAATTGTTTAAACGGCGTAAATATTGTATAATAAACTAGAGGTGAAGCATATGCAAACAAACACATTTGAATTAAATAAAGATATCTTTTGGGTTGGAGTTACTGATTATGATCTAAGAGTATTTGATATAACAATGGAAACATTATATGGTACAACGTATAATGCCTATTTCATTAAAGGAAGTCATAAATCTGCTTTAGTAGATACTTCAAAAGCAAATTTTAATGAAGACTACCTTGCAAAATTAAACACTCTTATTGACATAAAAACAATCGATTATTTAATACTTAATCATACAGAACCAGATCATTCTGGATCTATCGAGAAAATACTCGATATGAATCCAGACATTATTATTGTCGCTTCGTCTCCCGCTCTTTCTAATATCAAGGAAATTGTAAATCGACCCTTTCACTCTTTAAGAACAAAAGACGATACTGTAATATCACTTGGAAATAAAACACTTCGTTTCTTTAACTTACCAAATTTACATTGGCCAGATACCCTATTTACTTATTTAGAAGAAGACGAGATTTTATTTACATGCGATTTCTTTGGAGCGCACTATGCATTTGAAGGAGTTCTTGCAAAAAACGTCAAGGATCAAACAATTTATAAAGAAGCGTTTAAATATTATTTTGATTCGATTATGTCGCCCTTTAAACCTTTCGTTTTAAAGGCATTAGAAACCATCAAACGATTAAAAATTAAGTACATCGCAACGAGCCATGGACCCGTCATTGATAATTCTAATTTAGAAGAAGTACAGAAGCTTTATAAAGAATGGGCTACTCCTTTCACAAAAAGAGAAGTTCCTTTAGTAGTCATTCCGTACGCTAGCGCTTATGGGTACACGGCAAAGATGGCTCAAATGATAAAAGAAGGCCTTGAAGAGGCGTTTTTTACTAAAGTAGATGTCGAACTCTATGATTTGGTTGAAACACCTTTAAAAGACATTGTCAAACGAATCGAAGAAGCGGAAGGATTGTTAATTGGATCAACAACGATTCTGAACGATTCAGTTAAACCCGTTTGGGATTTGTTATCTTCATTAAATCCAGTTATTCATGGTTTGAAATTCGCTTCGGCATTTGGTTCATATGGTTGGAGTGGAGAAGCGGTTAAATTTATAATGGAAAGACTGACTCAGTTAAAAATGAAAACTATCGAAGGCATTAGAATCCGGTTTAATCCTTCTAGTTCTCAATTACAAGAAGCTTTTGATTTTGGTAAAAAATTCGGATTTTTTATGCAAGGAATTTCAAAATAAATATAAAATTAAAGGACTCAAGGGAAAGAGAGTCCTTTTATTATATAAAAAGTTTACTAGTTTATATCTTCTTCGTCATCAAAATGAACTGGAGTAATAGAAGGCAAAGATTCTTTTACTTTATCGACAAACAGTACGCCAATTAAATGATCGTACTCGTGTTGGAAAACGATTCCTACATATCCTGATAGTTTTAACAAAACTTCTTTTGTCTCAAACGTTTCTAAATTAACTAAAATGGTTTTAGCTTTGATTCGTTTTGATCTAGCAACCAATCCGTTTTTTTCTTCTAAAACGGAAAGACATCCTTCTCCGCCTGGAAGATAAGTAAGTTCTTCAGAATGAGAGATGATCTTAGGATTTACAACAGCATAAGAATGTAGAACACTTCCCGATTCGTCATAAGTATTAATACAGAACATTTTTTTAGATATGCCAATTTGAGGAGCAGCAAGTCCAATAGAGGGACGCAGGTTAAATTCTTCTACAAGGTCCTTGTTTTGACTATTTAAAATATATTCCATCATTTTTTTTAAAGTCAGAGCATCTTCATCTGATAGAGGAAGCTTTACATCTTGCGCTCTTTTTCTTAAAATTGGATTTCCTTCTTGCAAGATATCTTTCATTAATAACATAATATCACCAAATTAATTATAACATAAATAATCTAAAAATTCCAAGATAAACGCTTTAAATTATGTTACAATTAGAGTAGAGGTAAGGAGGTTTTGTGGATATGAAATATCTGTTTCAACTAGATGAAATTTTATCTAAAAACCACCATGATCCTTTAGAATGGGTTTTGACAAATGGAATGGGTGGTTATGCAAGTAGTTCTGCAATAGGATCCCATTTTCGCAAACATCACGGCTACTTGATAGCCTCTTTGTCTTCTCCTATTAAACGCAAAGTAATCTTTTCCAAAACAGAAGAGGTAGTTGTGTTAAACAATCAAGTCTATCAGTTGTCTTCTCAAGAATATGAATTAAATTCTTTACCAGAAAACTCATTTTTAACTCATTTTGAATTAAGCGAAGTTGCCACCTACCATTATCTTGTTAATCAAATCATGGTAAAAAAGACAATATCGCCATTTTACGGTCATAATACTTGTGCGATTCTTTACAACATTACAACTCAAAACAAAGGAATAACCTTTCAAATTAACCCGCTTTTTAATTATCGAAGTCATAGCGAAGTCTCAAGCAAAAACTCATTAAACTTTGAAACTTCTGTTATAAACAACACATTACAATTGATTCCTTTTACGGATCAAAATCAAGTAATTAGTTTTTCCATTGATAAAGGAACCTTTATCGAAAACGAAGAAAAATATACTCGCCCTTTCTTTTACGATAAAGACAATTCAACTGGTGATTCTAGAAAAGACACTCATTTTCAACCCTACCATATTGATATAGAGATTTTACCATTTCAAACCATAAACATTGAAGTCGTTTGTAGTTTGGGAACTCCTCCCAAACTTACGGCTTCAGAGATAAGGGATGCTTATATTGAAAGAGCTCAAGAATTAATCAAACTCTCCAAAGTAAAAACTGATTTAGGAAGGCGACTTGTCCTTGCGAGTGATCAGTTTATCGCTTATCGAAAATCAACGAATTTAAAAACCGTCTTAGCTGGACTTCCTTGGTTTAGCGATTGGGGAAGAGATACGATGATTGCCTTTGAAGGGTTGTTTCTTTCAACAAAAAGATTTTTGGAAGCAAAAGAAGTATTAAAATCCTTTTCTCTTTATGAAAAAGATGGTTTAATTCCAAACCTTTTCCCCGATGAGGGAGAATCACCACTCTATAACACTTGTGATGCAAGTCTTTGGTATATTCATGCCATTTATCAGTATGCTCTTTATACAAAAGATTATTATTTTATTCACAATGAATTATTTCAAACTATGAAAAATATCGTAAATCATTATATAGAAGGAACTCAATTTAACATAGGTATGGATCAATTTGGTTTTATTCATGCGGGATCGGGTTTAGACCAAGTTACCTGGATGGATGTAAGAATTAATGAAGAAGTTATTACACCTCGACACGGAATACCGGTTGAAATCAATGCATTGTGGTATAATAGCTTAGTAATTATGTCAAAACTTTCAGAATTATTTGATGAAGATAACAAAGATTATATGTTATTGGCAAAAATAGTAAAAAAGAATTTTAATCATCATTTTTGGAACGCAAAAACAAACTGTTTATACGATGTCCTAAATCCCAAGGACGATTCAATTCGTCCAAATCAATTGTTTGCGATTAGCCTTACCTTTCCAGTTTTATCAATGAATAAAGCTAAAAAAGTTCTAACAATTGTTACTTCAAAATTGTTAGATGTTTATGGAATAAGAACTCTTTCTAAAGATGATCCAAGATTTAAGTCAAGCTATACTGGAAATCTTGAAACAAGAGACCATGCGTATCATATGGGAACTTCATGGGGGTATCTGCTTGGAAGCTACATGGAAAGTCTTTTGATTGTTCATCGGTTTTCTAAAAAAGCACAAGCTTCAGTTTTGGCCCTTTACCAAAATATCAATCAACAGTTACACAACGGATGCATTAATGGGTATTCTGAAATTTTCGATGGATTAAATGGAGATGTTTCAAGAGGATGTTATACTCAAGCATGGAGTATAGGTGAAATATTAAGAGTATATGAAAAGTATAAAATTGGTTTGATAGGAGAAAATAAAAATGAGATTAGATAAATTTTTAAGCAATTTAAAATATGGTTCAAGAAAAGACATAAGAGAATTCTCAAGAAAAAATCGTATTGAATTAAATGGTGAAGTTATTAAAGATGTCAGTCTTGAAATAAATCCTTTGCAAGATGTAATAAAATTAGACGATGAAGTCATTTTTTACAAAGAAGGAATTGTTTTAATGATAAACAAGCCAGAAGGGGTTGTATCTGCGAATAAAGACGCCCTTTTTCCAACCGTAATGGATTTAATAAAAGAACCGTATAATCGGTTTGATTTAAACATTGCCGGAAGACTTGATAAAGATTCCGAAGGACTTGTTTTGCTTGTAAGTGACGGACAACTATTGCACAAAATCATTCATCCAAATAAAGAGGTCTACAAAAGGTATTATGTTTCATTACTAGATCCAATCACAAACGAAGAATTACTTGAAAAAGGAATCGCGATAAAAGATGGAAGAGATTTATCATATAAGACAAAACCAGCAATTATTGAAAAAATAGATTCAACACATGTCTATATTTCCATTAAAGAAGGAAAATTTCATCAAGTGAAACGAATGTTTGAAGCCATCCAAAATGAAGTCATCTTTTTAAAAAGAGTTTCGATTGGTGGATTGCATTTAGATGAAACACTTCCAAAAGGAGAATATAGAGAGTGCCTAGAATCTGAGATTGAGCTTATATTTCAGTAAATATTTTAAATATATTTCGGGCTTTATGATATAATCAAATAGGTGATACAATGGAATCTTATGAACTAATTGATCTAAGCTATGATGTATTAGACGAATTAAAAAATAGCAAAGAATACCTAAATGTTACAACTTCTTTAAACGTTTTATCTCAAAAGGCTGCTTTTCTGATAGAGGAGTTTAAAAAATCAAAAGCAAAATATAATAGCGTTACTCTTTATGGAAAGCATCATCCAGACTCTAAAGAAGTGACCCTTAACTTTATTCAAGCAAAAACGGCTCTTTATCAAAATGAATACTACAAAGATTATATAAAAACGTTGAATTTGTTTAATAAAAAATTAAATCAATTTAATTCAAAATTAAATGAAGTTGCAAAAGACTGTTTTATAAATGAAAAAGCAACTTGTGAAAAAAGGTGAAAAGATGGTAAGTAGAAAAGCAATGGTAGTATATTTCCAAAGCAAAAAAGTAGAAAAAGAAATTGAAAAGCTTGGCGTGAACATTACCTATATTAATGTGAAAATGAACTACCTTATTGGATACGTTGACGCGATATCTTATGACAAAGTAAAAAAGCAAATCGCTAATCTTCGACACGTTAGAAAAGTAGAAGATTCGCTCTTAGAAATGGAAACATTTGATTTTAATGAATAATTTTCATCTGTCAAGAGAAAAACATTGACAGATGACTTTTTATTTGGTAAAATACTAGTGATTTTCAAATACAGGAGGTAATATCAATGGTTAAAATCAGATTACAAAGATTCGGAACAACAAAACGTCCATTCTATCGTATCGTAGCTGCAGAAGCAAGAAAAAAACGTGATGGTAGATATTTAGAAATTGTTGGATTATACGATCCTACAAAAAAACCAGCATTTATGGAAATAAACAATGAATTAGCTTTAAAATGGCTAAGTGTTGGGGCGCAACCTACTGAGACTGTAAAAAACCTATTCACTAAAGCAGGAATTAACCAAGAATTCTTAGCATCTAAGAAAAATAAGTAGCAGGGAATAAAAATGGCTGTTAATTTTGAGAAACTAGTTTTAGATTTGGTTACGCCATTAGTCATTCATCCGGAAGATTTATTAGTGAAGAAGTTTTCTGAAGATGAATCGTCCATAACGATTCAAGTGCTTGTGAATAAAGATGACTTAGGTAGAGTCATCGGTAAAGGTGGAAAAATTGCAAATGCCATCCGAACCATTTCGTACGCAGCAGCTTCCAGAATCGGCAAGCGAATCAACATCGATATTGATTCGTTCGAATAAAGGCTTTTGTATTTAATATATGGAACGTTTAATTGCAGTTAGTGCGTGTTTACTAGGATATAATTGTAAATACAATGGTTCAAACAATTTAAATTTTAACGTCATTGAAAAAACCAATGGCATGAAAATTATTCCAATCTGTCCTGAAGTATTTGGTGGTATGCCGACTCCAAGAATTCCTTCAGAAATTAGTATAGATCAAGAAAAGGTCTATAGTTCGGTTGGAGAAGAAGTGACTTTCTTTTTCGAACAAGGAAAGAAAAGAACTTTAGAATTATTAAAAGAACATCATTGTACGAAAGTCATCTTAAAAGATGGATCTCCTTCTTGCGGATACTCGTATATTTATGATGGTACTTTTACTGGTTCTCGTATACTCGGTCAAGGAATTACTTGTAAGTATCTATTAGCAAACGGAATTGAAATTATTGATTTAAATCAAGAAGGTCAGCTGTAGTGCGGCCTTTTTTGTCTGTTTAGCGATATAGATGAAATGCATTACCAAATATGGTATAATTAAATGTCAAATATGACGAAAGAAGAGTGAAATATGGAAATACGTTTAGAAATACAAAAAGCAATAGATGAGATGGGTTTCGTTGATTTAACTGAAATCCAAAAACAAACCATTCCTTTATTATTAGAAGGAAAAGATGTCATTGGGCACTCCCATACAGGAACTGGTAAAACAGCTGCTTTTGGTATCCCCATTCTACAAATGATTGACTTTGATAATGATCAAGTTCAAGCATTAATTATTTGTCCAACAAGAGAACTTGCAGTTCAAATTCATGATGAATTGATGAGAATTGCTAAATACATAGATAAGTGTAAAATTGTGACTGTTTTTGGTGGAGATCCCATTACTAGACAAATTTATGCTTTAAAAAAACATCCACAAATCGTGGTAGGAACTCCAGGAAGAACCATCGATCACATGAATCGTAATACATTAAAAGTGCCTGAAATCAAATTCATGGTGTTAGATGAAGCCGATGAAATGTTAAAGATGGGTTTCCAAGAAGATATCGAAAGAATCTTCCAAGCAACGCCTGCATCAAGACAAACACTTATGTTTTCAGCAACTATGCCAAGACAAATTATGCATCTTGCCACAAGTTACATGACAAATCCTGAATTAATTCGTGTTATCGGATCTGAATCAACAAACAGTGATATCAATCAATACTATTACAAAGTAAAAAGAGAAAATAAAACAGAAGCCATTTATCGATTGATTAATATCTATCGTCCTAAACTAAGCTTAATTTTTTGTAACACCAAAGTTAAAGTAGACGAACTTACTCAAGAACTAATTGAAAGAGGCATTAATTGCGATAAAATTCATGGAGATTTACCACAAACAACGCGAATGGATGTCTTAAAGAAATTCCACAATGGAATTATTAAAGTGCTTGTCGCAACCGACGTAGCCGCAAGAGGGCTGGATATTAAAGCGGTTGAAGCTGTTTTTAATTATGATGTTCCTGAAAAAGCAGATTACTACGTTCATCGTATTGGTAGGACAGGGCGAATTGGCAATATTGGATATTCGTTTACCTTAGTTTCAAGAGGAGAAATGAAACAAATCTCTGAAATTGAACGAATTACAAATACAAAAATTAAGAAAAGAAGCATTCCTACTTATGATAAAGTTCAAGATGTGAAAAACGATAAATTAATCGAACAAATGATGCGAGAATTAGAAACAGAAAACTTTGACCAAGAATACTTAATTCTAAACAAAGCCATTGGCGCAAAAATGACAGAAGATCAAATTATCGTTTCACTACTAAAAATGGTAACGAGCAAAAACAATGCAGCCATCAATGAAGCAGATATCAACGAGGAATTTGAATTCAAAAGCCAAAAATCTGGTCACTCATCAGATAGTAAATCAACCAGATTTCACCTTAACATGGGAAAAGATCAAGATTTAAGTGTATCAGACATTTTAGATTTTGTTTGTTCGAAGATTCGATTAGAACGAAGAGAAGTTCAAGACATTGCAATTTTAACTGAATTTACTTTCTTTTCGGTACCAACACCTGTCGCAAGTGAAATCCTAGAGAAATTAAACAATACAAAATTAAAAGGCAAGAAAGCAAATCTTTCCATATCAAAGAAACCAAGAAAACCAGTAAATTATAGACACTAACCCTTTATAAACCTGAAGTCATTGACAAATTGTACTTTATAGATATAATAAAATTAGAAATAATTCTTTTTTAAGGGAGAAATATAAATGAAAAAACTCGGTGTCTTAGTTTGTACAAATTCAGCACTAGATTATATTCCGCATAAGTATGACATCAGAATCATTCGTTCCACCATTTTAATGGGAGGAAAAGAATATGTTGATTTTGAAGAATTAACTGCAGACAAATTTTACGAAATGCTTGAAAGCGATCCTTCTTTATTTCCAAGAACAGCCATGGCATCTACTGGTACAATGTTAGAAGCTTATGAAAAACTTCGAGATGAAGGATGCGACGAAGCCATCTTTATTACCATTTCAAGCAAAATGAGTGGAATTTTTGAAAATGCCATGATTGCTAGAAATATGGTTGAAGGTATTAAAGTAACCGTTTATGATTCAAAAACAGTAGGATACCTTCAATGCAAAATGGCTTTTTTAGCACATGATTTAGCAAGTGAAGGCAAATCAATGGAAGAAATTCTTGAAGCACTAGATCAAATAAGAGATAACAATCATATTTACTTTGCGGTCTCTGATTTAAAATATTTAGTGAAAAACGGAAGACTTTCCAATGCTGCAGGATTTTTGGCAGATGTCTTAAAAATTAAACCATTACTTGAAGTTGATAAAAACGGAGCCGTAGTAACCGTTGAAAAAATAAGAACCTTCCAAAAAGCACTTAACCGTGTGGTTGAAAAATTTTTAGAAGAAACCGAAGGAAAAGATTACGAACCATTTATCATTCATGCAAACAATCCTCAAGGAGTTCAATACGTTAGAGATGTTATCTTAAACGTAAGACCTGAACTAAAAGAGATTAAAGATTATTTATTAACTCCAGCTGTTGGCGCACACTGTGGACCAAAAGCCATGACGATTGGATATGTGTTAAAAAAATAGAGGTGGATTTATGATTCATAGTGATGTAATTCGTGGACATATCGATACGATTATTTTAAAATTACTTTTAGAAAGAGATCGATATGGGTATGAAATTGCAGGAGAAATCAAACAAAGAACAGAAAATAAATTTGACATCAAAGAAGCTACCCTTTATTCTGTTGTTCAACGATTAGAATCGAGAGAACTGATTGTTTCTTATACTGGCGAAAAAACACATGGGGGAAAAAGAAGATATTATCAAGTGACTCCTCTTGGAAAAGCATATTATAATGAAATGATTAAAGAATGGAAATTACTGAGAGAGATTATGATTGCTATGTTAGGAAGTGATGTTGAATGAATACGATTAAACGATTTGTATCTAGACTTTTAAAAGATTTATTTAATGCAGAAGATAAAAAAGAACTTATTGAAATATTGACAACTAGTTTGGAAGAAAAAGTAGAAGATTTAGTGGAACTTGGAACTTCAAAAGAAGATGCCATTAAACAATCTATTCAAGAATTTGGAAGTTCAGATGATATTTTAGAAGCGTTTCCTAAAAAAAATGAAAAGAAATATAATTTACTTCGTGAACGAAAAAATCAGTTTTTCTTCTCATTACTGGGATACATTCTTATTGTAGGACTTGCCTTATTTTTCAATTTAACTTTTCTTGACTTTTTTGGGAGAGTTTATTGGTTTGTGGTTGTTATTATAGGAGTGTTTTTCTGGCCACTTGCAATGCTTTATCGATTTTTAATCAGTAAAAAATAGACGGATTTTCCGTCTTTTCTTTTTCTTGAAGATTTTATATAAAAATGATACAATAACTTCAGGTGAAACGTATGAATTTAAAAAAATTAATCTTTATTGCGTTGATGATTTCTTCTAGTATTGTCTTAAGCATTCTAGAATCCATGTTTTCAACCGCTTTGTTTATCATCCCAGGAGTAAAATTAGGACTTGCTAATGTTATTACACTGATTATTTTATATATTTATGGATATAAAGAAGCCTTTGTCGTAGTTATTCTTAGAATTTTTTTGGTAGCTTTGGTTTATTCTGGAATATTTAATCCTACTGCACTCTTAAGTTTATCTGGAGGAATTTTTGCTTATATAACGATGGTGTTTTTTAAAAAAATAAGAATTTTTTCCATTATTAGTGTTAGTGTTGCCGGTGCTTTTATGCATATGGTAGGGCAAATTATTATGGCAATGATTATTCTTGATACACCAACACTTCTTTATTATTTACCTTACATGATTTTAATAAGCATTCCTACAGGGATTTTTGTAGGACTTGCAAGTAAAAAATTGGTTTTTGTTTTTGAAAATCAGTTACAAGAAGAAAAGAAATAAAAAAGCAAGAGGACTCTCTTGCTTTTTTTGTTAAGAAGGAATATATAAATAAGATTCAAAATGATCAGAATATATGATATCGCCACTGTCAAAATACCATACAGCTTCTAAGCCTTCTATTTGATTTACAAAAGCAAGTCCATCCTCTAATGGCATTAAATATATAGCAGTGGAATAGATATCAGCTAAAGCTCCGTCTTCATATAGTATGGAGACACTCATTGCTTCTCCACCTGGATAATTCGTTGTTGGATCAATGATATGATGATAGACTAACCCATCTTCTAGACCAATAAAAAATCGTTGGTAATTACCACTTGTCACGATGGAAAGATTATTTGGAAGTTTAATATAAGCAAAATACACCGATTCATCTGTTATAACAATTTTTGGTCTTTTTAAGGCAATGGTATAAAATCCATCTTCAGAATTTGGATTTATTCCACCAGCTTTTACATTACTATTTCCAGTATTCAAAATATATTTCACATTTAATTCATCTAAATAATCGGTAATTATTTCAGATACATATCCTTTTCCAAAGCCACCTAAATCAATTTCCATTCCTTCTTCTAGAAAAGAAATGGTAAAGTCTTGATCATGAGTCAAAACAATCTTGGAAGGATCTGTGTGAAAGGTAATGCCTGTTAAAAGCTCATTTGGAACGGGACAGACTGTGTTCATTGAGGAAAGTGATACTTCACAAAGAGGATTCTCTCTGGCGTCGTGCCAGATGGATAATACTGGGCCTAAAGCAATGTTAAATAAAGGAAAATCATCTATTTTAATTTCTTCTTGATGAAGTAATGCAAAAGCAATTGCATCATATAAGGCTTCTTCAATTTCAACAGAAGAAGTTAAACGGTGATTGATTAAATACACATTCGTAAGATTAGGATATTCGTTGTATTTATCAAAATAGTTGTGATATTGTTCTAAAGTAGATTCAACAAAATCAAATACGTCATTTATCGAGTAAGTGTCTTCACTGGTAACATATAATGTTAAAGAAATCGGAGAATCGAAAAACGATGTCCAACTTTTACTACACAGATAGACTTCATTACTTGCTCCTAAATTGCAAACGTCTTTATTTGGATTGTCAAAAGAGTCGCAACTAAGAATGGTCATACAAAGTATGAGAATAGATAAAAAATTGAGTATTTTTTTCATTAGGCTTCACCTTTGTTTATTATACCAAAAATTATCTGCTTTTCCAAACAATATCATAAGGATAAACTTTTAAAAGAAGCTTCCATATTGTATAATAGTAAATGAGTTAGAAAAAGAGGTGGTACCATTAAAAAAATAGATCTAATCTTTATTATATCTTTGCTTTTTGTTGGTGCAATCCTTCTTGTGGGATTTAAAAAGATAGAACAAGTCAATTCAACCGGAAATCTTTATGCGAAAATCACTTATCAAGATGAACTCATCTTGATGATTGATTTAGAATCACTCGATTATATCATTTATGATACAGTGTATAAAGACGATATTAATGCAACTCTATCTTCTCAAGGTATTTTCTATGTTCCTGGGACAACATCCACTGATATGCAGGATTTGTATATCACCGATGAGTTTGCAAGAGATAATGAAATCAAGGGAATTAAAATCTTAGTGGAAAACGAAAAAATAAGTGTCGTATATCAAGAAAGTCCGAAAGATATTTGTCAATTACAAAAGCCAACCAATTCAAGTTTAGAACCCCTCGTTTGTTTACCAAATGAACTTTTTATTCAAGTTTTTACCAATATGGCATCAGAAGAATTTATTCTAGATGCAGTTGTGGAGTGATATAAATGTTAGATCCTAGTGTATTTATTATATCAAGAATCATTTTGTTTTTTGTCGCAACTATTTTTGTGTATAAGGCCATGCAATCAGTAGAGTTATCTAAAATCTTCAAACCAAACTCAAGTGACCAGATTCGTTTTTTATTTATCGTCATTTCAATTATTTTAGGGTATTTGTTTGTGGATGTCTTTATATCTCTATTTGAGCAATTAAATAGTCTGTTTTAAAAGAAAAACATTGCAATTTTGCAATGTTCCTTTTAAAGATATTTCGTAAAAGTATTTAATATTTCTATTTTTGAAAGATAACTTGTGTCTTTACTGATTTGTTCTTCTAAGAAAGAAAATTGATCTGCGTTGATGTTAAAGTGATATTCAACTGATTTTAAATAGTTGATTTCTAACATTTCTGTTAGTTCCCTTAGTTTGTTTTCAAGTAATCCAACATATAAATAATCAATTTGAACTTTGCAATGATAAAAAGTGTTTTTATATGTTAGAGTTGCCTTTTCAACACAAAGTTTTGTTACTTTTGCATAAGCACGAATGAGTCCTGAAGCGCCAAGTTTTGTGCCTCCAAAATGGCGAATGACGATTGCGATTAGATTTGTCAAGTCATTCTTCTTTAAAATTTCTAAAATAGGAATTCCTGCTGTTTTGCTTGGTTCTTTATCATCACTTGCTCTTTGAATTAAGCCAGTGTCCCCTAAAATATAGGCAAAGCAGTAGTGGTTTCCTCCTGGGTATAAAATGCGTATATCCAAAAGAGCTTTTGAAACATCTTCTTCATTTGACACTGGAATGAAACAACAAATGAATTTTGATTTTTGAATTTCGATGTCTGAAGAAACAAATTCTTTTATAGAGCGCATAATTATCACCTAATTTATTATATCACGCAAGAATTGATTTTGATAGAATAATAAGTTAGGATATGATATAATAAATTAGGTGATTTATCATGAGTTTATACGTAAAAACAGGAAATAAAGTACTATCTATTTTAACAGGACACGGACATTTTGCCTATTTTGTAGGTGGTTTTGTTCGTGATTTTTTATTAGGACTACCTGTAAATGATATTGATATTACTACCGATGCATCGCCAAAACTTGTAAAATCATATTTTAAGAAAACAAGAGACACTGGCATTAAGTATGGAACCATTACGGTATTTGAAGATGACTTTGCTTTTGAAGTTACTACTTTTCGCTCTGAGGGAGTTTATTCAAATCATCGACATCCAAAACAGATTACTTTTTCTAAAACAATCGAAGAAGATCTAAAAAGAAGAGATTTTACAATAAACGCACTTGCTATGGACCAAGAAAAACAAATCATCGATTTGTTTGATGGAAAAAGAGATTTAAAACTAAAACTGATAAGAGCCATAGGAAATCCAGATACTCGTTTTTATGAAGATGCATTGCGAATGTTAAGAGCCTTTCGGTTCATTAGCAAACTAGATTTTGATATAGAAGAAAAAACATTTCAAAGTATTGAAAAGAATTATTCTTTGCTTTCTAAAATTTCAAACGAAAGAATTCTCCAAGAATTTAGAAAAATCATCGAATATCCTTTTGCGTTAAAAGCACTCCAATGGATGAACAAGTCACTTGTAAAAGAAAACTTTCCTGACCTACTACAAGGAATCAATTTTCTTTCAAAGCAAACAAAAATAGATTTAAATATTTTAGAATTTTTTGCTTTGTGTTTCTATCTAAATGGTATGGAAATTAGCGATAAATGGCGTTTTTCTAATAAAGATAAAGCAATTATTAACCGGATGATTGAATTAGTAGAAGTCACAAAGAATGATTCTTTTAACGAACTAATTGTTTATAGTAATGGGCTCGATTTATGTTTGATGGCAAATAAAGTAAACGCTTCTTTAAATCCACAAAACAACCAAGAAGCTTTCATTTTATCCCTTTATAACAAAATGCCAATTCATCAAACCTGTGATTTAGCTTTTAAAGGACAAGATATTCTAGAATTGACTTCTTTAAAAGACGCAAGAATTATAGGAGACATCATCGATGAACTTACTTATAAGGTCATCACATTAGAAATACCAAATGACTATGATACGTTAAAAGAATTAGCTTTACATTTCATTCAAATGCAAAAAGATAGGACGGAATAAACATGGACCTTAGAACTTTTTATTCCTATTTAGATAATTTTGATGAATTAACCATTATCATTCCTTTAAAGAATTATAGGGATAACAATCATTACCGATTAGTTGGAAATGATGAATGGATTGAATTAACCATTCGGCAAAAATTGAATTTAGGCGTTGAAGTAAAACTCATTTGTTCTTTTGATGCCTATATTGATTTAGGTAAGACCTATTATGTTGAAAACGAAGAATTAGAACAATCCGAACTCTATACTGGCAAAATTGTTCGAACCGAGTTATTCGATAATATCTATCGGTATAAGAAAACCGATTTAGGTTTTACGTATACGGCTGAATCAACGAAGTTTAAAATTTGGACACCTGTTGCAAAATCCGTTAAATTAGAGCTTCTTAACCCACAAAACGAAACATTAATGATTGACATGCTTTACACTAATTCTGGAGTGTGGCGAATTCTTGTTATGGGGGATTTAGAAAAATATCGTTATCGCTTTTTGGCTTTAGTTAATGGAAAAGAACAAATAGTTTCTGATCCTTATGCTATTTCATCCACTGCTTTTGGGGAGTATAGCTATGTTATTGATAAATCAAAATTGTTTCCAATGAAGTATAGCACCTCTTTTTCAGGAGATCCACTTGACGCCATTCTTTATGAAATGAATGTTCGAGATTTTACGATTGATCCGAAAATGAATTTTCAACACAAAGGGAAATTTTTAGGAGTTATTGAAAAAGGAATCAAAACTTTAGAAGGAAATCCAGCGGGATTTGATTATCTAAAATCAATAGGCATCACTCACGTTCAATTAATGCCAATCTTTGATTTTGATGGAGTCGATGAATTAAATCAAAGTACGACCTATAACTGGGGATATAATCCCCAACAATATAACGTTCCAGAAGGATGGTATTCTACTAATCCAGACGATCCCTATGCTAGAATCAATGAATTAAGACAGATGATTGATGCTTTGCATAAAGAAAACATAAACGTAGTCATGGATGTTGTATTTAATCATGTGTTTGATGCGGCAACGTTTTCTTATGAATTACTGGTGCCAGGATATTCTTACCATGTAGATAGAGACGGAATTTACACCAATGTATCTGGATGTAAAAATGATTTAGCAACCGACAGAAAAATGATTCGAAAATTAATTATTGAATCTGTTTTATACTGGGTAAACGAATATCATATCGATGGCTTTCGTTTTGATTTGATGGGATTAATTGATGTAGAAACCATGAATGAACTTCGTCAAGAGCTTCACTCCATAAGCAAACATATAATTGTGTATGGAGAAGGATGGAAGATGTATTCTTCGAATCTTGCGGACCGAATGGCTCATATGAAAAACAAGAATGTAATTCATACCATTGGATTCTTTAACGATACGTTTCGAGAAACAATTAAAGGAGCTACTTTTTTGCCAAAAGATAAAGGTTACTCCATGGGAAATGTACAAAATGTGGATATTATCAAAGAAATGTTACTTGGAAGCGCAATGAATCGCTATTTATTCAAATACACTACTCAATCAATTAACTATGTGGAGTGTCACGATAATTTAACTTTTTTTGATAAAGCATTTCATCTAACCAAAGACATTTCTTTAATTAAGAAATGGCAAAAACTGGCAACTTCCTTTGTTATTTTATCACAAGGAGTTCCATTTATTCATTCAGGCCAAGAATTTTATCGTACAAAAAAAGGAAATGAAAATTCATATATTTCCAGCGATGAAATTAATTTGATTGATTGGAAATTAGTAGATGAAAATTATTTAGACATCGAGTATTTTAAGCAACTCATACAATTAAGAAAGACATATAGTTGCTTTAAATTAAAATCAAGCTCAGAATTAACTCAACACGTTGAAGTCATCGTTTTGGGTAGTAAGTCCATTATGATGCATTTAAATGACGATGCAAATCTCATTTTAATCTTTAAGCCTACGATAGATGATGAAACAATTATCATTCCGGAAGGATACCATTTATTCATTTCATCTTCTTCAAAATCCGAAAAATCTGAAGAATGTTGTTTTACTTTAAAGGACATTGGAACCTATATCTTCCAAAAAGAAAGCGAGTGATTCTATTGAACATTGAAATTGGTCAAACGTACGAATTTTTTGGAAAAGTTGATCAAATTAACACTTCTACTTATGATTCTTTTGCTTGTAATGTAACAAGCGCAGATAACGAAAATGTTATTGTGAGAATCAAAGAAGGAGAAGACATCTCCCTAAACAAAATTTACTTTTTTAAAACGGAAGCAGTTTTATTTAAAGAGAAAATTCACTTAATGGCTAACGACTTTACTATTATTGGAGAAATGGATTTATCTGATGATGTAAAAGAAAAATTAATGAGAGCTTTTTATCACTACGCTCCGATTAATTTATCGGTTATCCGCAAAAGAATTGAAGATAAATTGTCTTTTATTTCGAATCCCATCCTCAAAGCCATTACAGAGAAAATTTACTTAGACCACGCAGATGATTTTTATTTATATCCCGCTGCGACTAAATTTCATCATGCATATATTTCTGGATTGGCATATCACACGTATTCGATGCTTGAACTTGCGGATGGGTTCATAAAGGTTTATCCGTTCTTAAATCAAGACTTAATCTATTCTGGTATCATTTTACATGATGTCTGTAAGATTAAAGAATTTGATTCCTATGAAGGCAGTGAGTATACTATTCAAGGCAGATTGATTGGACATATTACATTAGGTGCCAATTTAATTGCCATCACCGCAAAAGAATTAGGATACGAAAACGATGAAGAAACGATGTTACTTCAACATATTATTATAAGTCATCATTATTATGGCAATTTTGGTTCCCCTAAAAAACCAAACATTGCGGAAGCTCTAATTATTCATTTTATTGATAATATTGATTCCAAGGTTTGTGTGCTAGGAGAAGAATTAGATTTAGTAAAACAAGGAGATTTAACAGCTTCTATTGGCGTTTTAGAACGAGAAAGATACTATAAGCACAAATTATCACAAGAGTAAGGACGACTTATTTTTATTCGATTCAAGAGGAAAACAAAAACAGAAACTATTGAATAGTTTCTGTTTTTTTTATATAACTTTTAAAGTATTAGTCAGCGTATTGGCCGTATAAAGCATCGTAATATACAGTTCTTATTGCTAAAAGAGATGCTTGAAGTTCGGCGTTTGTAAGATTTAAATAATCAGTTGAAACAAAACTGCCATCTACCATTTTATCTGCTACAATAACATTGACCGTTCCTACAACGTAAAAGCTTGAAAGTAAATCTCCAAAGTAGAATTCTAGAGTAGAGTTAACACTTGCAGGAATTTTTGGTATGGTAATTCCATACGTTGATTCGACATCTGCATCTGTTAAATTATAAACAGTACTATAGAAGAAATAATCAGCGTATAGTTGTAATTGTTCCATTGAAGGAATTGCTTCTGTGTTTTCAGACCCAACAGAATAAATTGGATTTTGAGAATCTGTTTCTGAAAAAGCAGCAGTTGGATGATCAAAGTCATCGCCTTGTGTAACAAGGATAATGTGAATACCAAAGATTGTTTCAATGGAAATGTTTTCATCATTTGAATACAATTCAGTAACGTCTTGGTTAATGTCTGATTGATAAGCTTGATAAAGAGCAATTAAAGCGTCAACGTATTCAGTAACGTAAGTATCTTTAATTCCATAAGTACCGCTATATTGTAAGGAATGAGATACGTCATCATCATCAACGGTATTTAAGTCTTCTGTTAGAATTAAAAAACCATATTGTTTAAAATCTCCCCATGTTTCATCTTCCCGTGAAGCATTTTGGAAATCAGAAACAAGAGTTGTAAAACTATTTGTGTCATCATCTAAGTATTGATCAATTTCATACTCTAATCCCGCTCTTAATGTTTCAAATTCATCAGCTTCAAGTGCTGTTAAATTATCAATGTATTCCATAAAATCATCTGGAGTTCCATCTTCATTAAAATCAAGATAAATTACGATATGGCTTACATTTAAAGAGAAATAGTTTTGATAATAAGATTCAACAGTAGGATAAAGTAATGTAATCAAATCATAATCTGAAATAGCTTCGTTAATCAAATAAGGTTGAAGTTCACCTTCTACAAAATACTCAAGCAATTGGTATTCCGTTTTTGTACCGTATTGAGAATAAGCGTAATCAGCAAATGAATTATAGGTAAATGCCAATCCATAAGATGCATAAAGTGATTGTAAGTAAGAGTAGTAATCTTTTGCGGATTGCACGGAATCATACATTTCAAGCATACGAGCTGATTTGTTTTTTTCAATGTTTGTCACACTGCCAAATACTTCAGTGAAATAATCAGATGCGACAAGTTCTTTGTATTCAGAAGCAAAAAGCGTATAAAGAGCAGCGTTTTTTGTAAGAGTATACGAGAAGAAATCATCTGCGCTGATTTCAAAGGCAGCTTCTTCACTACCTGGGCGACCCGTTAAGGTAGCTAATAACACTTTATTTCCTTTTTCGTTTAACTCATAAGTAGCATCTGTTTCTTGGTAATCTAGTCCAAGATAACGATCATAGATTACAAACCCATAATCCGCTCTTAATGTAACTAGTCGAGAAGAAATATTTGTATCAGAAGATGATCCGGTAACCATATCTTCAATTAGTCCGTTATATAGACTAAGATATAAGGCGTCATCATTTAATAAAGATTTGAATGTCACTTCGTCTGAAGTGTTTTGAGTCACTTCGCTTGTAGTACCTTCTGTTAAAACATTAACAGTAATAATTCCAGTTCTTGTGATACTATTTGCGGTAATGGTATAAGTTAATTCAACTTCTGTATCCGCATCAGGTAAAGTAACCACTCCAGCATTTGAAATAATAGCTGTGTCTCCAGAAGACCAAGTAATAGTAGAACTATACCATCCTGTAACAGGAAGCTCTAAATTATCTACGGTTTGTGAAGGTAAAATGATATTGTTTTCAATATAATCTAACATGATTTCTAAAACATCAACCTTATCAACTTGTGATAATTTATATACCATATAATAGCCATTATCACTTGAAGCAGCGTATTTTTTAGGAGTCACGGTAAATGGTTTTAAATCTTCATCGTTTAAGTCTAGAGTACTAAACATGTAAGTAGCAAGAGAAGCTTGGTACGCTGAAACTTCATCAAAATTATGAATTAGAAAATCATTGTTTAAAGCGATTAATTCATCAGCTGTTGCGTCTGTTGGTAATGAATCACGTTGTACTTCGTAAACATAATTGTACATTGCAATATATTTAAGTAAGATTTCTGCATTGGTTAATTCAATGGAGTTGTTTAAAGTAAATGAATTAACGTCTTCGATAGGTGTATAAATTTTATTAACAATTAAATCAGTAGTACTAGTAACATCAACAGATAATAGATCATATATTTTCCCATCAGAATCAATGGTATATTGAACAACGTCTGCTCCATCAGTAACAACAGCGTCTTCGTTTTCGTCAAAGGCATCCACTTTAGAAACGGTGTAATAAATGGTGTTTGCATCTTTGTAAGCTTGCGCTGTCTCGACCGAATCAAATAACAAATCATTTTCGATAACGATTTCGTCTGCGATGTCTACTAAGTTTCCAGTTTCATCAATTGCATATTCATCATCACTTGAATCAGTGTAGATTGAATTTGTCCCAAGCGTATAAATAATTTCTTCATCTAGATTTAATATATTTTCATCTTGATCAAAAAAGTATGGAGTAACCGTTTTATAAGCTTCAACGACACCTTCTAAAGGGTCTAGAATAGATTCTGTTTGGTAAATGAAACCACTGTATTCTCTTAAACTAGTTAAGTTGTAAACCACAAGATTAACTTTGTTCATTACAAAGGCTGCATCTTCTGAACTAGTAAAACGAATTTTAAGAGCGTCTATGTCTTCAAAATAGTAATTAGCATACTCTTTTGCGACAGCTAAATCCGTGATTTCTTCATTCACGTCGATTATATGGCGAACAAACTCTTCACGCGCTAAAATGATTTTTGCGTAAGCTTCTTCGTTGTTTAAATATCCTGCCAAAGTAATGCTTTGTTGATAAGCTGTTTCATATTGAAGTTTTAAATCGGCTTCAAGAGCATTGATTTCATCTAAATCAGATGTACCATACTCAAGTTCTAACAACTTTGCTTCAATTTGTTCCGTTGTTAAAGCATTTAAATAATCTTCGAGTAAATAGGCATCAACCATAAATAATAATTGTTCGATACCATCGTTTGTTTTGATTTCTTCAAATAATTCTTTATTTGTTATTGTATAAAGAACATTTCCATCGTCATCAGTAGTTTGATAAAAGATTCCATCTGGGTCGCTGATTTCTGGATAATTTGTTGATCCAGTTAAAAAAGCAAGCAAGATAGCAGATAGAACTATTACAATTAAAACGGAAAATACAATGACGACTTTCTTTGTTAATAGGCTTTTCATAGATTCCACTCCTTATTAAATTTGCAACCTCTATGATATCATTAATTTCATTTAAAAACAACAAAAATATTGTGATTATTTTATGAGCTTATAGGGATTTGAGTCTCTAAAATATTTCAAATTTTATTAATTTTTAAAAAAACAAGGATTTGGATGCTGTTTTTTTAGATTAATTATGGAAAAATTGACAATCTTAGTTGACAAAAATTAATTTCAATTATATAATAACTTCTGTAAATAGCAAAACTAGCGAAAGTTAGTGACGCAAAGCTATAGGGCCTTCGATAAGATGGTAGCCAGTTGCCGTTGTCTTTTAAAGACGAGGGCATTTTTTTATTTCTAATACCGTATTAGAAATAAATCAATGCATCGTTATGTAGATAATGGCTTTTTTTGTATAAAAAAATCATACATTAAATATAAGGAAAGAAAGAGTTGATGAATTTGAGCGAAAATCTACTCAAAAAAAGATTTCTCATTTCTTTGGCAATGCTAATCTTCTCATTGTCTCTTTTTGTCTTTGCCAGTTTTGCTTGGTTTACTCAAATGTATGAGGATTCCCTTGGAGTTGAGGTTGGATTTGTCGATGTCAATATTGATGCCTATTTTATAAACGGAGTAGACAGGGTTGAAGCGGTAGAGGTCTTAATCGGAACTAGCACTTATAAGCCAGGAGTATACTCAATTAATATTATTAGTAATTCTTCTTCGAATTACTTCGAAAACTTTAGACTTGATATTGAAGTGTTAAGCAATGTTGATACATATTTAAGAGTTAAAATCTATGAGCAATTAACATTAACTTATACAAACTTTGAAGGAATCGTTACCGAATTGTCGATTTTAAATGAAGAGTATATGCCTTTCACTTTTGCAACAACTGATTGGTATTATTTAAATCGAAGTATTGATAATTACATTTATTATACTTCTCCTGTTCAAAGAACATCAGAAGTAGTTCCGCTTACATTTGAATTGATTTCAGAATATACGGGTAGTACTTTCTCGAATTATTCTCCAGGATATTCTTTGCAAATTGCATTCTCAATTGAAGCAGTACAAGCTTTAGGTGGTCCTGAAAATGTTTGGGGTCTTGCGACACCACCGTGGGACACAGAAGGAAGTTGGATTCAACCGTAAGGAGGAAATATTATGCGAAAAATTATTTTTAGAAATCAAAATTTATTGCGCTTAATAGCGTTTTTTTCGCTTGTTGTTTTTTCTTTTATTACATCTGCTTTTGTGGTAGAAGCAAAACCACTTGGATTATCCACTACGGGTATTGAAGATGTGGCTGTCTTTGAAGGAAATTATGATTGGGAAACCACTTTATCTGTATTAACATCAAATACGGATTATATTACTTATACTGAATATAGAAACAACTATTGTAATTTAGCAGCTACTCCTCAAGAATGTTCTGATGCGGCAGCTGGTAAAAAAATTCGTTTTGATACCGCAGAAGGATTGTATCGTTTTTCTATAGATGTATCGTTTGAACAAGTATATCAATCCACCGTACCAACTGAAAATTACAAATTATCAGAAGAAAAAATTGCAGTATTATTATCTTTAGACTATGTGCTAGGAAAGAACATTGATTATTCTGTCATGGGATCAAAAACATTTATTCCCATTGGATATTCTTTTTCAGGATATGATGAGCTAGAACAACCAGTATTTAATGAAAATATTTTTACAGGTTCTTTTGATGGACAAGGGTTTGCCATTTCAAACTTATATGTTGCAGGATATGAATATCTTGTTAGTTCTCAAACCGTAGGAGGAAATACGGTTGATATTGCTTTATCCAGTTATTATTCGATGTTTCCTTTTAATGATGGCGTCATCAAAAACTTTGGATTGTTAAATCCGACGTTTGAATTACTTAATTTACACATTGATATTGATAAAGTATCAAATGTTGTGGGAATTAATTTATCAAACGGAGTTGTCGACCATGTGTATGTAATCGATAGTCGAACTGATGTTTTAGAAGCTGGTATTCGGTACAAAGTAGGAACCTCTTCTGAAGTGTTTGAAGCAGCTGGATTGGTTCATACTAATGCAGGAATTTTCACCAACTCCTATTATGTTTCAAAAGTAGTAGTCAATGGTAACTATATCAATAAGTTTAATATTCAACCTGTCTTATATCTAAACACAGGAACTTATTCAAATTTAGTGTATGACTCAGAGGTCTATTTATTAGAAGTGGTAGTAGGTACATCCACTTTTACAATTGCAACTCCAAATGCTTATGCAACTGGTGAAATAACTTCCGTGTTGAAATCAGATGCATCATCCCTTAACACATTAACAGATGACTGGCATTTTTATGAAGACGATTGTTATCCACTTCTTCAAGGATTAGAATATTCAAATAATGCGTATTTAATAACATCCGCAATTGACTTACAATTCTTTTCTAGAGTTTTAGCATTTGTTACCGAAAATAACGGTGTTGCTTATGCTTATGCAGATTATGAAATTACTGACGATATTGATATGGGTGTTTTAGCGACAACGGTTTATACAACACCAAATGTGACTTTTTATGGAAGTCTGACTGGTTTTAACGATCAAGGAACGGATTTAAGTGATAATTTTTATATTTATAATTTGACAATTTCAACTGGAATTTTGAGAGGAACTCTATATTATGCTGGTTTGTTCAGTGTGATTGGATCTGGGGCTTCGGTTAATAATTTAAATTTCAATGAATCTACTATTTCTCTTACCAATACAGCAACTTACTATAGTAGTGTCTTTTATGTAGGCGCGATAGCTGGAAGAATGACTGGTGGCATCATAGAGGATGTTATCGTTGATGTTGACATTAATATGGGAACTGGAGCCATAGGCGAAACCCATGTTGGTGGCATCGTAGGACAAGCATCTGGAGTCATCAACGAAGTTTCAAGTAGTGGTACAATCAATATGAATACTCATACCTTTTTATCCACTTATAATATCGCAGCTAAATATTATATTGGTGGAATCGTAGGTTCTGCAGATCAAGCTCAATTAGTAGTAACAGAAGCTGTAAATCATGGAACGCTTTATGGATTTGGAACTTCTTCTACATTTTATCTTGCATCTGGAACAACCGCTATCACCGTTAAAATGGGTGGAGTTGTTGGGTATATCTTAAATTTAACCACTGCCATTCATCAATTTGTCAATGTAGCAAATATGGGAGATCTTTATGTTAATAGTGTTACAAATACTGTTTCGTTACCATCAAATCAACGAATTGGTGGTGTATTTGGTGAATTAACGGGAGTGAAACCTGTTTTAGAAACAGGACCTGATTATCAATTTGCAAATTTGTATAATAGCGGAACGATTCATGCTTCATATGTAACAGAAACCTCAGTTATAAAAGCTGCTGGCATTGGAATAACAAATACAAGCGTGCCAGTCGAATATGCGTTATTATTTAACTATGGAACCTTTATTTATAATACGACTGGAGCAACTTATACCAATCAATTATTCCAATACACAGGAACCATTTTTGATATAGGAACACAAGCCGTAACTCTTTCTCGAGTTTATAATCATGGAGATTTCGTTTACGATTCTTCTTATTATGTCAATATTTCGCCTTTGTATCGTTCTGATAATAATAATACAACGATCATTCGCTATTCTGCGAATTATGGAGATGTTACTTTTTGGAAAGATTCAGGGTTAACCGTCATTAATTTAGCGACGACTTTATCTATTTCTGGAATTACCACTTCGACCAATGTGAATTTCTTAAATGTATCCAATTATGGAACATTAAGTGTTGTGAATGTAAACGTTGGAACGAACGCACTTTATCTTTCTGGAATCACAAAAACACTAACAAGCGGGAAATACATCAAGAATTCTTTAAATGAAGGAAATCTTGTTTTTGCTAAAATGACTGGTACAGGCATTTTACTGGTTGGTGGAATTACTAACACCAATCTTTCTGGAGATTTACAGTCAGAAACTCAGAATCCTACTCTACCCATTGCGACCATTGGTATTATCAATACCATTAATTATGGAAACATTACGACATCTTATGGACTTGAAGCTCAAAATATTTATGGAGTAAATGGACTTAGCAATACGTTTGCTAGTGGAATTGCTACGTTAAACGCGGGCTCCATCCAAGATGCAGCAAATTTAGGAGATGTCACTGTATATAATTCAAATTCTTCAGCAACCGCAACATTCCTAACAGATCAAACTTCAGCAGGATTAATTTCAATTTATGCAGGAGGAGTGGTTGTAGGAGGAGTAGTCGCGGCAACCTTATCAGGTGATGCTAGAGTTTATGATACAGGTAACAATGGCGATATCGTCGCAAAAAGTTATCGTTTTGCAAGAGCTGGTGGTGTACTAGGTGTTAGTTTGTATGCTGAAGCCTATGCAGGAGGAATTACTGCTGGAATGGGACTTTTAAACACCATTCAGTTATCCGTTTTATCTAATGGATTAAATTTTGGAAACGTATCAGCTTTGACTGTTATTATAAAAGAGTATACTGAAGATACTCCAACTAATCAATCTTTTGAAATCATCTATGGAGCTGCTACAACATATGGAGCAGTTTATTCTCAATATACTACAACAGCTTCTCAAGAACGACCAGAAATTAACGCTTCTGCAGGAGGCGTTATTGGGTATGGACTTTCAGTGATGAGACGCATGTTAAACCATGGAACAGTTTCTTCAACGGATGTGGCAGGAGGGGTAGTAGGGGCAACTTATGCTCTTGGATCAGAAACCACTATTGTACACATCAACACCGCTATTAATTATGGAAATATTAGAGCAGTCCCAGCGGGGGATGTTTCAAGTATTAATTCTTATTCTATGAGTTATTCAGATATCTCCAGTTATTTTATGGATATAGATGATATCTTTTTATATCCAACAGGATACACCGTTGAGGAACCAAGAGGTAAAAGAGGTTTTGGCGGTATCTTTGGACGTCTTCAAAGAGGATTAAGTGGAATTATGACAAGTGTGGGTGGCGAATTTGACTTTATTGTAAACGCAGACCCAGATGTTGATTTAATTGGACGATTAGATCAAGTATATAACTTTTCAAGTTCTTCTCGTTTTTTTAGATTTAATGATGCTGTTTATTATTCTGCAAAAGTTGACGACACCACACAAGCTGTGTTCACTGGATTTAATCTAGGCTATTTCTATGAAATAACAAGTTATACAGGATATAGTAGAAACTGGAGTATAACAGCAACGAACTACGTGTATGAACAAGTTGGGATTGTAATAGAAAAAGCTGTTCCTAATGTTATTATAGGAACGTATTCGTACACTTCAACGAGTAGATCAACTCCGGTTATAGGCACGCTTTTATCTACTCCTACACCTTATTACATAGACTCAATCGATGTTCCTTGGATCACTGAAGATGAATTTGATCCATTAATTTCGAATTCAGATACCGAATATATGTACGACGCAGATTTTGAAATGAGAGTAAATCCTGATTTAACCGAATATATTTATTTCATGGGATCTACTCTATTAGCAGATCGTTTTCAAGACGAATTAAGCCCAAACTATCGTCCAGATGGAATGTATGTATTATCCACTACAGCAGGCTCTACTTATGGAGCTGTATTACCTGCCAATATTAATACAGATGAGATTAGACCAATCGATGAAGACTATGCATCACAAATTTCTTTACTGATTGATTATGCAAATGTATCTGTTTCGTTTCAAGCAGATTTAAATACTTTATTAATAAGTAAATACGACGATTTAAGACAAACCATTTTTAATGAAAAATCAGAATTAATTGCAAGCGGTACAGAACTGTTGATTTTAACAGAAAATGATGGTTCAGATACGATACTTGCCAACGCGGATATTGATAATGACAATTTCATTATTACGTATACCATTAGTATGGAAGCATTTTCAGGATTGGACTTAACAGCTAATTATGCTGTAACGAATGCTTTTACATCGTTAAATGCACTCGTAGCTGAAAAAGCCGAAGATGCCTATGATCCAGATCCTGTAGATTTATTGGAATACCGAACGCTGTTGTACCCTGAAAGATATGACGGTATTTCAATGAGTTTTCCTGCCCTTTTGGAAATAACCCTACCATCAAAAGACATAGTAGCTGACACAGCTCCGATGTTTCTTGGTTATTTAACTGTCTATTCTGAAGCTTTTATAGGAAGTTTGATCTTTGCATCATCAAATTATTATACTGATTATGAAGTCTATATTATCTTTACACCAGGAATTTCTGGGATTTCTACAGGAACAATCGGCATTGATTCTGTTCAATTTAATGGAGGATCTACCTTCACAGCAACCAACCCTGAAGATGTTCGAAGTTTAGGCGATGTAACCTCTGCTGGATCGATTCGCTTTAATTTTGAGGATACAAAAGGTATTTTAACTTTAGGCTATGATTTTAAAGACTATTTTGTGTTAAGATATAGTAATGATGATATTATCCCTTCCTCTTATTATACTGTTTTAGCCGATCCGGTTACGATTACTTCCGGCACAGGATATTATAGTATTACATTTACGTTTTATGGTAATCTACGTTCGGCAGATTATCACTTTGAATATCGATACTTTAGCAGTAGTGCTACAAATACCGTTTTGTTTGATAAAGCAGCATCATCTGCAAAAACAATAATTGATTTTGATTATTATTCAGAAGATGATTCTATTTCTATTGTTGGAACAACCATTACGTCTTACATAAGTTTAGGTGCTTTGGTTAGTATAACGGCATTAACGGATAATTTTACAGAAAACATTGATGGTGGAATAGTTGCCTATTTATCAAATGCAACGTATGACATTAGCTATATGTATGATGACACACTTTCTCTTTCTAAGTTTGCAAGTGTAACAAGTGCAAGACTTGTAAGTACAACATATAACAGTGGATATAAAACGTATCAAATTGAAATTATAATTAAAGCTGAAGATAACTCAACTCAAATATACACCCATAATTTGATTGAACGTTCCATTGGATTGGTTTCAGTATTGACCAATGGAAATGATACAGATTTAGAAGATGTATTTGCTCTTCGTGAAGACGATTTTACCGTATTTACGGTAGATCTTGGACTCGATCAAAACTTAAATCTTTATAACATAATTGAAGGAAGTACATCCTATTTTGACATTTCTATTACGGCGACTAGTTTAGATGGATTAACCACGTATCTTGAAGAAGATATTGTAGGGATTACTTTTTCAACAGGAGATTATCTATACATTACAATGAGTTATTCTACAATCCCAGGAATTTATACATTTAGCGGATACTTTTACCGTGATGGAACAGCCTATTATGTTTCCTTTGTGGATACGCTTGACATTACGAAGTTGGCTGGAACTGATGCTTATTTAACCGATATTCGTTTTTCCGATTTAGCCAATGAAACAAGTTATCCCACCATTCGTATCACTGATGAATTTGGAGCGGTGAATGAAGCTACCGGGCTTGATCCTAGAGTCTATTTTGCGGGAATTGATTATGATGGAGCAAATACGTTAGGTTATCGTTATTTTAGAGTTGATGGACAAGTTTCCAATGTTACTTTAAATGATTATGTACCATTTATGTTAAACTATATTCCTTATGGAGCCACTCTTTCAAGACATGATTATGATTTGCAGGCATTAACTTGGTCTTGGACGACTGAAGTGGATATTAATTCAGATCCAGCTGAAAAAAATGAATTAATTACCGATTATACCTTGATGCCTTTGACAGGTGAAGAACCAGTTGGAGAACAGGAAGTCGTAATTCAATATCGAGTCACATCAGAAGACCGAGATTTTTATACTTATTACTACGTTACCGTCACAGATGTGACCTATAATGTTACATTAATCTTTGATGTCTATTATTGTTCTGGAGAACCTGAAGTTTGTACTTTAGCTTCAGAAAGTGTCGATTTTTCAGATAAACTTGCTATTATTTCTGTTAAGAATCTCATGACCGATGGAGATGACTCAGTTATTAATGTAGAAAACCCAGATGATTATCCAGAGTTCACCGAAATCACAGGATTATATAATCAAATGAGTCAGTTTTACTTAACAACTTCAGAAAATTACAGATATAGTTTTGGTCGTAACCGTGGAGGATTCTATGTGTTTGATGTCGAATTACCACTCGATGCTTACCTAAATGATTTATATACTTATGAAATCGAATTTTTAGAATATACATTATATGAGACAACAGATTTCAATTTAGATTTAGTTTCTGAAATCGAAGGCAAGTATTTTTACATCGAGTATGCGACAAAAAATAGATCTCGAAGATTTAATATATATATAAGAGAAGCAAACCCCGTTTCAACGGACGCACCTTGGGGATTGTTTGATTTCTTTAGATCGTGGGCAGGCAATTAGATTTAAAAGGTGGTGAGGATCTATGAAGAGAAGAAAAGCAAAAATTCAACAAAATAGTTTAGCCAAAAGAATTGTTAGTTTGACTGTTTTTTTGGACGCGCTCTTTTTAGTCATCATCATGGCAATCATTTCTTTTGTTTATATAGATAGTTTAACAAATTCTGAAATTCGAAATGCTGAACTAGAATCAAATAATGCAGTTACAGCAATTCATGCTTTTATTCAAGATACTACAAGTGATGTGTTTATGCTTGCAGAAGATGAAGCGGTCATTAATTATTTAACATACCTTCAAACAGGGTCAAATCCGATTATAACAGATACACTAGATCCTAATTATCTTATTTATAATGAATTTATCTTACTACTAGAATCTGTGAAAGATTATAGTTCTGAAGGAGTATATGATTTTTTATTTGTAGCAACTGACACAAATTGTTCGACAGGTGAGGATGGATGTTTTGTAGGAACCTCCGGCCAAATATCTGACGATACTTGGACACTTCAACAAAGACCGTGGTTTATTGAACTAGGTCAAAACGATTTTGTGTTTACAGGGCCTTATATTGATAGTTTATCTTCAGAAGATGTTTTAACTTTTGTCAGTAAAGTGTATAATGGAGAAGAAGTGATTGGATACCTTGGAATTGATGTCTTGGTATCAACCATTTCCTCAGCAATTTACGAATACGATTACTACTCAAATGATTCTCAAAAAGCACTTGCTATCTTTGTTGAAAAAGACGGAGTTTTAACTGTTTTGCACTATTCAGATGCAGCACTTCCAGGTTATCAAATGCTTGATGAACCCGAAGTTATTGTTCTTGATCAAGCTTATGGATACCCTGAAAACGGACTTGGATTGTTAATTCAAAACATTGAAAATCAAGATAACGTTCAAAAATTAAGTATCTTCGGAACAGACTATAGTGTGTCGTTTTCTTATTTAGATGATTGTAAATGGACCGTTGCTGTTCTCGTTGAAAAAGAAGTTTTTATTGGAATAGAAATCATTTTTTTATTCTTAGTGGTGTTCATTTTAATCCTTATGATTCTTGTTGCAATCATTTTGAGTAAAAAGATTAATAAAACATTAAGCCCGGTAAGTGACATTCTTCATTCGATTGAAGAAATTAAGAATGGAAATTATAACATCGACGTTCAAATTTCAGAAAATAACGAATTGAAAAACGTTGCGGATGCTTTAAATATTATGTCTAAAGAAATTGGAAAACAAGTAGATTTAGTATATCAAAGTTATTTATATGATTCATTAACTGGACTTAAAAACCGAAAGTCCGTTCATTCAGAAATTGACGAACAAATATTAAAACCAAATGAAAAGGTCGCAATTTGTCTGTTAGATGTTGATAATCTGAAAGATATCAACGTAACTAAAGGTCAAATGATAGGCGATGAATTAATCAAAGCAATTGCGTTAAGACTTCAAAAAACGCTACCTAATAATGAAAATATATTGAGTAACAGTTCAAATGAATTTGTTTTCATAATTAAAGGAGTTAAGTCATTAGAAATCGTTGAAACAGAAGTGTTAAAAGTTTTGGAAAGCTTTATAGAACCATTTGAGATAAAAAACATAAAAGTAGAAGTAAAAATACATATAGGAATTTCTATCTTCCCATCAGATGGTAAGAACATGTCTGAATTGATGAAGAAGTGTGATACAGCGTTATATAAAGCAAGAGAAGCTGGATTTGGGAAATACATTTTTTACAATGATCAATTAACAAGAGAAGTAAATTATCACGCTCAAATTAGTGATGAACTAGCAGTAGCTATTGAAAAACATCAATTATATTTAAAGTACCAACCATTAATAGACAATAAAAATGAAATTTACGGATTTGAAGCACTAGTAAGGTGGAAATCGCCAACTCTTGGCGAAATCAGCCCTCAAGTCTTTATTGCAAATGCTGAGGAATCGCGATTAATTATTCCGATTGGAACTTGGATTTTAGAAAGTTCTTGTCAAGCTCAAGTTGAGTTCGCAAAAAAGTTTAAAAGAGATTTTGTGATGTCAGTCAATGTAAGCCCTGTACAAATTTTGCAAAAGAATTTCATTGATGTATTGAAACGAATTATTAGAGAAACAAATATTAACCCTCGTTATTTGGTATTAGAAATAACCGAAGGTGTTTTAATAGAATCTACGATTTATTTAGAAGAAACCATTAATTATCTACATGCGATTGGAGCTAAAATCGCACTTGACGATTTTGGTACGGGATACGCTTCACTTACCTATTTGCGAAAAATCCCATTTGATAATTTAAAGATAGATAAATCATTTGTGGATGGAATTTTTGGCGGGAAAAAAGATCATTCAATCATTGGTACGATTGTGGAACTTGTCCACAACCTAGACATGAAGGTCGTTGCTGAAGGTATTGAAACAAAAAAACAGTATGAATATTTAAAGCAAATCTCAACAGATATTTTTCAAGGGTTTTTGTTTTCAAAACCATTGACATACGATGAAACCATCAATTACATTGACCAATTTTATAAGGTCGCAAAAATGAAACGGATTGATGTTTTTGCCGCAAAAGATTATTATGAATAGAGGTGAAACAAGTGAGATTACTTAACATGTTAGATACAACATACCCTGGAGAAACCTGGGAATTAGTTGCTGCTATCGTCATAATTTTTATGACATGCCTTGTCTTGTATTTTTTGTTTAAAAATGTAATGAAAGAAATTAAAAAAGAAAAGAATGATCGAAAACTTTTAAAAACAAAACAAGACGAAGGGGAAAACGCTTCAAACAAACAAGCTAAATTAATTTCAGAATCAAAAACTATAAGTAAGAAAAGCAAAGACATCGTTGGACTAATCGATCAAGAAATTCGTCATACAAAAGAAGGAGCGATTAGTGTTTTATTTTTTATGAATCTTGATAATTTTCGATTTATCGTTGATAAGTATGATCAAAAAGAAGTAGATAAGATTATTTTAGAAATTGAAAAACGATTAAAGAGAACTCAATCAAAATCAAGTATTTGTGGACACTATGAAGACGATATATTCATCTGCTATCTATCAGGCAAAATTGACAATGACGTGATTCAAAGATCTGCACAAGAATTATTGTTGATGGTAAGCGAACCCTTAAAGTCTGTGGCGGAGAATATTACGACATCAATCGGTATCGTCGTATTTCCTTATGATGGAATTAATGCAACGCAACTAATTAAAAATGCTGAAATAGCACTCTACGTATCAAAAAAAGAAGGGAAAAATCGTTTCGCCCTTTATTCAGAAGATTTAATTGAAAAAGAACAATTCAACATTAATTACTACCAAGAAATTAAAAAATCCATTTCTCATGATGAATTCTTACTTTATTATCAACCAATCGTAGATATTAAGACAGGAAAGATTATAGGATTAGAATCCCTCTTAAGGTGGAATCACCCTACCATGGGAATCTTGCCACCAGGAAAATTTTTAAACGTAATGGATTTAACTGGTGACATTACGTGGTTTGGTACGTGGGGATTTGAAAAAGTGGTATCTCAATATGTAAATTGGAAAAAACAATTTAGAGTAAAAGATGTTTTTATTTCCATTAATTTATCTCCAAAACAATTAATGGTTCAAAATTTAGCTAAATCTTTTTTTGATATTGTAAAAAAACACGAAGTAACAACAGAAATATTTTGCCTAGAGATATTGGACTATTACACAATTATTAAAAATCCAATTGCAATTCACAATTTAGGAGAATTTAGAAAGTTTGGGTTTAGAATTGCAATCGATGATTTAGGAGATCAATTTGAACTAGTTACAGATATGGATTCCATTCAAGCTACCATTATTAAAATTAGCAGAGAAGATGTCTTAAAAATTATGAATGATTTTCCAGAGTCAGATCAAATTCAACGAGTCATTCAATTTGCAATGAAAAAGCAAAAAATAGTCATTGCCGAAGGCATTGAAGACGAAATCATGATTCAAAAAATAGCTGATTTAGATGTTAGATTTTTACAAGGATATTTTTTCAGCCCACCTAAATCTACAGAAGACGTCACCCAAATGTTAAAGAAATCTCCATGGGATATGAATACTTTCGATAAATTTTATAAATAAGACATAAAGAAAGCACATTTTCCATAGAAGAAAATGTGCTTTTATTTCAAAAATTATATTATTGAAATATACCATTTTTCAACAATTTCATGGTTTCATCTACCACAAAATCGATATCAGTTTCACTGGCTTGTTCTTTGAAAATTATTTGAAAGCCAATGAAATTAGAAATACCCATTAATACATAAGACATTGTTTCTAAGTTTATATCTTTTCTTAATTCACCTATTTCTACATATTTTCTTAAATGATTTACGTACGATAGAGAAAAAGACTGATAATATTCTTTGAAAATAGTAGAATCTACAAAGAGTGATTCCCAAATCAACTTGTATGCGAGAGGATCTCGTTTTACAAACATAATAAAGGATTTCAATCCCTCTCTTTCGATATCAAAGCGAGTTGTAAGCCCTTCGATAGCTTTATTTGCCTCATCTTGAATGCTATAACGATATTCTTCAAGCAAATATAAATAAAGCGCAAGTTTGCTATCAAAATAAATATAGAATGTTCCAGCAGCTACTTTTGATTTAGCAATGATATCATTAATCGAAGTTACATGGAATCCGTTTTTTGAAAACAGTTTTTTTCCTGCTTTGATAATTTTGTAGAAGGTTTTTTCTCCTACTTTTGTTTTTGGAAGACGAAAATCCATTTTATTCATCGTTTCATCACCACTTCTTATTGTAAAGCAAAGCATTTAAAATGACAATACTATTTACGATTTATTTTTACATAAATTATAGGTGAATAAAATTTCATATATAAAATTAGGATAATACGTTTATTTTATTTAATGAATTTTTAACTATATTAGATTATATTCTAATACTTGTAGATTTTAAGCGGATTAATGACCTTAAATTTATTTGTTTTTTTACCTGATATCCCTTGACAAATTTATTTGAATCTTATAAAATGTTGTCATAATATGAAACATTATTCATATTATATTTTTGAATTGATATATCCAAGATTTAAATGAGAATTGAAAGAGCTTAAATGGGTTGATTTGTTTAAGCTAATTTAAATATAATGAAGGAGGATTTTATGAAACAAAAAGTTTTTATTGTCGGTGCAAAAAGAAGTCCAATTGGTCAGTTTTTAGGTTCATTGAAAGATGTTCACCCTTCAGATTTGGGAGCTTTCGTTTTAAAATCGCTTTTAGAAGAAACAAAAATACCGCTTGACATGATTGATGAAGTAATTATTGGAAATATTTTATCGGCGGGATTAGGTCAAGGGTTAGCAAGACAAGTATCCATAAAAGCTGGTATTCCTAATTCAGTCCCTGCCTATTCTTTAAATATGGTATGTGGAAGTGGTATGAAAGCCATTATGAATGCTTTTGTGGGAATACAAGCTGGGTTTTCTAATCTTGTAGTAGCTGGTGGTGTGGAATCGATGAGTAAAGCTCCTTATATCGTATCTTCTAAAGTTAGAGAAGGCGTTAAAATGGGAGATTTGAGTTTTACAGATCATATGATATCAGATTCTTTAACAGATGCATTTAGTCAATTGCATATGGGCGTCACAGCTGAAAATATTGTTGATATGCATTCCATTTCGAGAGCTTCTCAAGATGAATTTGCAATTCAATCTCAACAAAAAGCCATTGCAGCAGTAGATGCTGGAAGATTTAAAGATGAAATTATTCCTATAACAATAAAGACAAGAAAAGAAACAATCATATTTGATACCGATGAATATCCAAATAGAACGACTTCTCTTGAAAAGCTTTCAAAACTACGTCCTGCCTTTAAACAAGATGGGTCCGTTACCGCAGGAAACTCTTCAGGAATTAATGATGGAGCTAGTTTTACCATTATTGCCTCAGAAGAAATGGTAAAAAAATACCATTTACCAGTATTAGCAGAAATCATTAGTATTGGTCAAGGCGGAGTAGATCCAAATGTCATGGGACTTGGACCTGTTCCTGCAATTTCAAAATCATTAAAAAATGCAAATCTTACTTTAGATGATTTAGAACTTATTGAACTAAACGAAGCATTCGCTGCTCAAAGCATTGGAGTTGTAAAAGAGTTAGTAAAAGAACATCTCGTCAATGAAGAAGACCTTCTAAAAAAAATAAATGTAAATGGTGGAGCCATTGCTTTAGGACATCCCTTAGGGGCTTCTGGAAATAGAATCGTTGTAAGTTTACTATATGAAATGATTAAAAGAGATAACCACATTGGACTCGCTAGTCTTTGTATTGGCGGAGGAATGGGAACATCAATCATTATTAAAAGATAAAGATAAAAGGAGGTTTTTTGATTATGAAATTAATTGGAAAAATTGCCGTTGTAACAGGTGGAGCAAAAGGAATTGGTGCTGAAATAGCGAAAGAATTAGCAAAAGAAGGAGCTATCGTTATTGCTGCAGATATGGGACAAATGACCTATGAAATGGCAAATGTTATTCCTTATCAACTAAATGTAACAGACACAGAAGGTTGTAAAACGTTTTATAATGTAATAATTGAAAAATATGGCAAAATTGATATTTTAGTAAATAACGCAGGAATTACAAGAGATTCTATGACAAGAAAAATGACAGACGAACAATGGGATCTAGTTTTAGACGTTAACTTAAAAGGATTGTTCAATTTAGTGAGATATGTAGGTCCTCAAATGGAAAACATAGGAGGAGGCTCTATTATTAATATTTCATCAGTTGTCGGAGTTTTTGGAAATATTGGTCAAGCTAATTATGCGGCATCAAAAGCAGGAGCGATTGGACTAACCATGACTTGGGCAAAAGAGTTTGCAAGAAAAGGCGTTCCGGTTAGAGTAAATGCAATTGCACCCGGATACATCATGACCGATATTTTAAAAACAGTCCCACAAGATTTATTAGATCAATTTGCTGCCTTAACGATGTTAAAACGATTGGGAGAACCAATTGAAATAGCAAAAGCAGCTGTTTTCTTAGCAAGTGATGACGCATCTTATATTACCGGACAAACAATCAATGTAAATGGAGGGATGCGTTTATAAGGATACTCGCTTTTTAAATTACTCGTTTAAAAGATTTTTATTTGAACCAAAACTACATAGATTAGATAACGTAAATGCTCTTACGATAAATTCAATTTGCATTACATTTGATGGGTGTGACACGCTTTGCTCTTGTGTAAAACTTGATGAATTAATGACTACATTTTTTGAATTTTTCTCTTAAATATATTGCTATTTATTCATATACTTAACTTTTTTTTCTCACAAAGAGGCACTTTTAAAAGCCCCAACAAAGCCTAAAAGTGCCTTAAAGTGTAAAAAAAGTAAAAAAAAAGTAAAAAAAATGGATAAAAGCACTTGACAAAGAAATTTGACTAATATATAATGAGTGCGTAAATAGCAAAACTAGCGAAAGTTAGTGACGCAAAGCTATAGGGCCTTCGATGAGATGGTAGCCAGTTGCCGTTGTCTTTAGAGACGAGGGCATTTTTTATTTCTTATGATGTACGTGTGAGAAGTATAAAATGACCGAGTACTCAAAAAGGTAGTGGCTTTTTTTATTACCAAAAGCCTGCCTTATAATTGAAGATGGGAGGGATTGCATGCGGTATGAGCCAAAAAGCTAAATTAGCCGGAAGAATAATCTATGCTTCCAAAGCAACACGGATTGCCAAAGCTAGTCGCTTAGGAATTGTCGTTAGTGCTGTTCTTACCTTTCTGATTTTTGCAATATCTTACTATGGAGAAGTGGTGGGAAACTTCAGCTTCTCAGTTGATAGGTTAGCCCTTGATGCTGGGATTACGATGTATGATGATCCTGAAGTACCTGATTTCGTTACTCGAATTATCGCAAATAAGGTTGATGAAGCTGATGGAATGACAGCCTATTGCGGAACAGAGTACACAGAATTTTCAATAGGAGATAGTGTATGTATACCTTCTGATGAAGAACTTGGATCAGTTAATGGACCCAATAATGGCGAAAATTACCTTGTTCAAACCTTTTACGTACAAAATGCAGGACAGTATGCAGTAGATTTAGCTGCGACCATTTCGCTCTTATCTGTTACTAAGGGAGCTGATGAGGCTGTAAGAGTAAGGGTGATCTTTAATGGAGTTGGAACAACTTATGCAAGGGTTCAATCAGCATCAGGAGATAATCCAGGAATGCTTGAACCGTTAACGGATCCTTTCGTAGGGGCTACCACTGTTATGAATCAAGAATTCATTGAATTTCAACCGGAGCAAACTTTAAAAGTGACAGTTATTTTATGGTATGAAGGAGAAGATTCCAATCATAACATAAATCTTCACAGCGGCGGCGTAAAATTCGAAATGAAATTTACGATTAGTAGGATTTACAACCCAAATTTATAGTATTTACTTAGAGAACAAAAAAATAAAAATATAGAAAAATAAAAGGAGAAAATTTATGAAATCATTAAAAACAAAAGTTTTACTATCAGCATTTGTATTATTCTTCGCATTAGTTGCGACCATCGGCTCAACTTATGCATGGTTTACCGTATCTTCAACTGTTGCTGTTTCATCTCTTGAATTAAACATTACAACAGCAGAGTCACTATTAATTAAAGTTGCACCAGCTACTACTGCTATTAATGCTTCTCCAACTTCTGCTGAACTAACACCTTCTAATTACACAACAGCATTAACAAGCGACAACTTTGATCCAACAGGCCTTGGAACCGGACTAGGGTATTCTCTAGCTACTTGGACTATGTCCCCTGTTACGACAGTGGAAACAGATTACTCTGGTGTACTTGCAAATGCATTTAATGTAATAGGTGGAACAACCGCTAGAGCATTAACTGCAACAACGGATTTTAATTCAACAAGCGGATATGCTATCCAATTAAAATTTTGGGTAATGGCACAAACGGATGCTACTTTAAAATTAGCTACACAAAGTGTTACTGGTACTTCTGGATCTGGAACAGTTAATACAGCTGTTCAAAATTCCATGAGACTTGCAATCACTTCTACTGGTAATACTAATGGAAAGATTTTTGGAACAGATATGGATTATGATTACTCATTTGCCGGAACATCTTTAGCTGCTATTCCTGCAATCACGGATACGAATTTTAACTTAATTTCTGAATATTCTACTTATGTTCTAGATTCTGGAGTTGCTTTTGCTGCATCTGTTACAGCTGCAAACGGAGCTGACGGCGCAACTATTCAAACTTTAACAGCAAACGTTCCAGTTGTAGTATTTGTTACAATTTATCTTGAAGGATGGGATGCAGAGGCAACTCAAGATGTTGCTGCCGCTCCAATGACAGTAGCTTTTAATTTCACCATTCTTTAAATCGATTAAAACAATAGTTTTTCACAAAAATTAAAAGTAAAAAATAACCTCAATACTAACACAACTTAGGCGAAATCCTAAGTTGTGTTACCATAAAGGGTTGTTTTTTCCAAACACATAAATTCCTTTGTGTGTTTGGAAAAGACGACCAAATACAAAAAAAACCATAAAAATGCCTAATTTATCGATATATTTATTAAAATAGTAATGAATTATTTATTTTTTTACGTTATAATATAAGTTATCTTAAATTTAATAACTTATTATAAGGAGTGTGTTTTATGGAAAACGCAATAAACAGCAAAAGCAAACTAAAAGTCGCGGGAAATGTGATATTTTGGGTTGTACTCGGGTTAGTACTAATTTATTCTGTTTTGGCACTGTTTTCAGATCAAGACAAAAATAGTTCTACTTTTTTAGGTGTATCAGTTTTATCTGTGCAATCTAATTCTATGAGTCCTACTTTTGATGAAGGTGATTTAATTTTTATTGACACGACCTTTAATGTAGATGATTTGCTAGAAAATGATGTAATATCGTATAGAATGACGTTAGTCACACCTGATGGACCAGTTGACATTTATAATACGCATACTATCAAAGAAATCAATGAAATTGGAGGCATCAAGTGGTTTACAACTCATGGTGATAACAATCCCGAAGATCAATTAGAAATCGTTTTTGAAGGCGATATTATCGGTGTATGGAATGGGAAAGTTTGGTCAAATCTTGGATCATTTACCGATGGACTTGTTTCATTCTTGAAATCAGGAACAGGATTCTTATTATTTATTGTATTACCATGTTTTGCTTTCTTAGTTTACGAAATTATTCGCTTTGTCAAAGTAGTGTCAGACTATAACGTTCAAAAAGCTTTGGGAAGTCGAGTACAAATGCAAGAAGATGCACTTGCTATGGCAAGAGCTCAACTTGAAGCGGAAACAAAAGTAAAAATAAAACCAAAAGAAAAAAAAGAAGAAGAACCTACTGAATAAGTAGAAAATCTATAATCTTTTTGCTACTGATATTTGCAGGAAGGGAGGTTGGAATTTATGAATCAATTTTCTCGCTATTATATAGAATTATTTAGATATTTTTGGCAAGATTTCCAAGATTTTTTTAACGTATTATGGAATGATATTATTGTTAAAATCTATAATAACATAAGATCCTACCTCGCATTATTAGATGTGGAATCTGGTGATTTTACGCCTATTTCCTGGGCTATGGTAGCATTAACTTTTGTCTTAAATATTTCACTTTTGATATTTATATTTGCAAAACTTTTTATATGGGCAAAGAAATACATGGCTTTTCGTAAAATTGAAATTGAAAAAAATGAGTTAATTGAAGAAATTGCTCTTTTAAATGACAAAGTGATTGCTCTTGCCGATGAAAAAAATCAAATTATGGCTATGAAAGTTTCTCAACTTGGAATTAATGCAACTACAGGTGAACCTTCAGAAAGAATTGTTACAGGGCCTATCCCAGGAAGATCTTATATGCAACCAGCTTATGGAACGGCATCAGGAAATACAACAGTCGTTATGGGACCCTCTATGCCTAGTAATCAGCCAGACGCTGAATCAAGAGCATCTTCTCAAGCTCAAACAGGGCCTTCTCGTTTTGTTAAATTAATTCAAGTAGACAAAGAATATGCTGGAAAAGATACACAAATCTATATGGTGGAGTCTGATTATATTACACTGCCTGAGTTAGTTACTCGATTTGTTAATTTTTCTGCATCGCAACTTAAACTATATTATACTCCAAAAATGATTTCATTATTTTTCGCTGGAATGGCGTCTTCTAAAGTTATTATCCTTGAAGGTATTTCTGGAACAGGAAAGACTTCTTTACCATATTCTATGGCGAAATTCTTTGATAATAATGCGGCGATCATTTCCGTTCAACCATCTTGGAGAGATAGAGCAGAAATCATTGGGTATTTAAATGAATTTACAAAACGATTTAATGAAACAGATTTCTTAAGAGCTTTATATGAATCTATTTATCGAAAAGACGTGAGTCTTATCGTATTAGATGAAATGAATCTTGCACGAATTGAGTATTATTTTGCAGAATTTTTATCTATCATGGAAATGCCAGATCAATCTGAATGGAAAATTGACCTTGTTCCTGATAGCAAGCCAAATGATCCTTTAAAAGTAATCAACGGAAAAATTACAGTTCCACCAAACGTATGGTTTGTTGGTACTGCTAATAAGGATGATTCCACCTTTACAATTACAGATAAAGTATATGACAGAGCCATCGCATTAGAATTCGAAAGCAAAGGAGTTTTCTTTCAAGCTCCTGAAACAGAACCGGTTCATATGTCTAACTCTTATCTTCAAGAATTATTTGATGAAGCTTTTTATAAATATCCTGTTTCAACAGAGTTACTAGATAAATTCCTTATTTTAGATAAATACGTTCAATCGAATTTTAAGATTGCTTTTGGTAATAGAATCATGGTTCAACTTCATAAATTTATACCTGTATATGTAGCGTGTGGAGGAGCAGAAGAGGCTGGATTGGATTACATTTTTGCGAATAAAGTATTGCGTAAATTTGAAAGCTTAAATTTAGCTTTTTTAAGAGATGAATTAGATACTTTAGTTCAACAAATCAATAAAATTTTTGGAAAAAACAATTTTGAAGAATCGGTTAAATATATCCGAAACTTACAAAAACAGATATAGGGTGATGCTAGATGAAAGATAACGCTTCTAAGAAAACCTATAAAAAAATAAACTCCACTTTTTCTCGACTCAATGAACAAGATGAATTTTCACAATTATTTTTAAACCTATTAAAAAGCGGGAATACGACTTTGTATCAGAAAGAACGTCGAGAACGTCGGATATTTGATGACTCTTGGTTGGATTCTGTGGAAAAAGCGGTTCCCGTAATTGATAAATTGACTCGAAATCCTCGAGAAAGTCTAAAAAAAGTTAGAGTTGTGGTTCCTGTTGAACAAGCAAAGAAAACCGACAAAGAAACCATCAGGCATTTGGCTGCTAATACACAATTTATTAAAAATGTGAATTCAAAAGGCGAAGTTACGCCATCTCAAGTTTTAACTTCTTATACTGATTCTGATTTTGGAACCTATGAAAACCGGTTCCTTATGACATTAGTTGATAAACTATTTATCTTTATTGAAAAAAGATATGACTTAATTGTTAAAAAGATGCATACAGAATATGTTAATTACTTGAATCTGAAATCTGAAGTCTTTTTTAACGATGCAACACTTGATTACGATATTACATTAAAAATTAATCAAACGTTACCTTCTGATGAAGTTGACAAACAAAATCAAGAGTTGTTTGATCGCATGACAAAAGTTAGAACGAATATTACTTATTTTAAAATGTCTACTTTTATGAAAGCAATGAAAGAATTTGCACCAGTTACTCCACCAATTATGAAAACTAATATCATCATGAAAGACATTGATTTTAGACAATGTTATAGTCTTTGGGTGTTAATGGACCAAATTGACAGAGTAGGGTATGACGTAGATATTTTTGAAAGAGACATTGATTTTGACCAAGAATATATAGGTCAAATTAATAACGCTTTATTAATGCTTTATACAACATTTGCAAGTCAACAAAGCGAAGATTTTGGTATTAATCAAGATGTGCCTTTTGATTACAAACGAATTAAAGCTCCAAAAATTACAAAGCAAAATTTAAGTGATGTGTATTTACAACCTGGATATTTAGAGTTTGAAAACAATCACTTGAATCAATATTATTTGGACCAAATTCGAAAAAGCAACTATGCTAGGTTTAAAACTTTATCTGAAGCAGGAATATCATTTGAAGAAGCAATTGACATTATCTTTAAACAAATTGTTGATATTTCAAATGCAGTTTATGAAGACTACATAAAATTTATGTTTAATCCTGAAAACGAACCAAATCTAACTGATAAAATATCAACACAAGAAAAAATTCTTAATGTGTATAGACAAATTGAAAATATTAAACAAGATGATATTCGTCAACTTAAAACAAATAAAGCTGTGGCTTTATTAAATCTTAGAAACTATCGCGATGAATTAAAACGAATTCAAGCAATCGAAAAAGCAGAAAGAGAACGTCTGTTAGAAGAAGAAAGACTAAGAAAAGAAGAGGAAAAGAAACAAAAACAAAAAGAAGAACTTGCACTTAAAAAGAAAATTGAACGAGCTGAAAAACTGCTTCGTATCGCTAGAAAAAAACGTTTAGTGAAAGCATTTGAAAAAGCGAAACGAGAATTAGAAGCTGCCGAAGACTAAAAAACGGGGTGAAATCATGCAAAAAAAACGCTTTACCTTATCTTTAATTGCATTGATAAGTTCTGTTTTTTTGTTTGTTTTAGCCTCTTTTGCTTGGTTTGCGGTATCAGAAATCGTTGAGATAGTTAATCCGATGGTAAACATCGCCAATATTGAAGCGTCTGCCATTTTAGAAGTGTCAACAGATGGCGGAGAAAACTATGTTGAAGCAACATCGATTGAAATCATAGACGGAGTGCCAGGGGATATCTATTATTATCGTTTATTGATTGAAAACACAGGAAACATCGATATTCATTGTCAAGTTGCTTTAGATGAATTTACAGATTCAGCAGCAGACCCTTTAGGAGATACTACTAACTTTGACAACAATCAAACTCTTTTAGATGTGATTCGTATTACTACTTCAAATACGATAAATACGGAAGCATTAGACGCTGAATTAATGTCTGATTTACTTGCTATAATGCCTTCAGGGCTTGTAATTGCCGGCGATTTAGAATTATCGCCAGCAGGTACAGTATATCTTTATTTTACCTTTACAATTGATTCGTTACTTGCAGGTAATGACTTCCAAAATCTAAAATTAATTATTTCTTCAATTTCAATTTCTTCTCAAAGATGATAAGGAGAGGATACTTATGAAACAAAAAGCACTCATTTTTAGTGTAATCTCTTTAGTCTTAGCACTTGTTTCTTTCGTAATTATAGGGATTTCTTATGGATGGATTGTTCAACAAACAACCCTTCCAAGCGGTGAAATCGGCGTAGGAGATTTACGCTATGAAAAAGCAGGAGAATTCATTGCACAGGATAGTATTATTGTTCCAAGCCAAGAATTAATTTCTACTGCTTTTGAGTTAACTAATAATTCACCCATAACTTCTCAAATGAGAATGCAAATTATATATACTAAAGTTACAACATCCGCAAATGATGTTGTTTACTCTAATGCAGTAGATGATCATTTAACGGTTTTGATGAATGCGAATTTTTTGTATTCAAGCGAGTATTGGTATTACACGGCTTTAGATTATGTGATATCAGCTGAATCTGGAGCGATAAGCATTCTTACATCGATGTATTATGATGGAGAATTTGTAGGAATTGATTATTCTGGAGTTCCTTTATCCGTTACAGTTACCATTGAAGTAAAACAAGCAGACAATGTTTCGTGGGTTGAATTAACAAATTACAATTTTTCAACTGGCTATTCGAATCCATAGAGATTATGGAATAAATACCGCTTAAACTTGAGGTGAAGGCTAATGCTTAAAAAAACTGGAAAAATAATTTTACAAGTGTTACCTTATCTTTTCTTTGCGATGGCAATTGCCTTAATATTACAAATCGTAGTTTCTATTAAAAACGAAAGAACTCCTACCGTTTTCGGTTATGGAATGTTTCTAGTTGTGTCTCCTTCTATGGAAGATACGATCATGACAGGTGATTTAATTTTTGTAGATACAAATGAGACGGAATACTTTAAAGACGATATCATTACGTTTCATCAGCCAGGAGATGAAAGCGTCTATATTACGCATAGAATAAAATCCATTACCGTCATTGATGGCGTTACATACATCACGACAAAAGGCGATAATAACCAAGAGTCACTTGACTGGGAAATAAACTTTGATTCAAGCTTAGTTATTGGGAAATACCTTTCTAAATCAACCTTTTTAGGAGATATTTATTATTTTGTGTTTAGTGGTGGCATGAATTTCTTATATGCTATCGCGGTCCTCATTTTTCTCATGATTGCTTTTACTGAGAGCTTAAACATCATTAAAACGCTCAGTCAACAAAAAAAGCAAATTTTTTTAGAAGAAAAAGAGAAAATGATACAAGATGCTCTCGAAAAATTAAAAAGTGAAAAGAAAAATGATCAAGAGTAAAAACGAACAATAATTACCTTCGTTTTTGCTTTTTTTATGTAAAAAAAGACTTGTATTGTTATATAATAAAACATGGAAGTGATAATGTGAAATTTATAGTACTCGCAAGCGGGTCCAAAGGAAATTGTACTTACTTAGAAATAGGCCAAAAGAAATTTTTAATTGATGTAGGAATTTCATTGAAACAAATCGTTTTTCGCCTTTCTATAAGAAACAAAGAACTAAGTACTCTTGATGGAGTATTTATTACCCACGAACATATCGATCACGTTATGGGGCTTATCATGGTAGCTAAAACATACAAAATGCCAATTTATTTATCTGAAGGCACCTATAAAAATTTAAACTTCCGCATTTTAGATAAAATAGATTCCTCTTATTTTCGGTTTATTGATTTCGAATCACCTATTTTATTAGATGAATGTTCGATACTGCCTTTTATGACTTATCATGACGCTCTTGAACCTTGTGGGTATCGATTTACCGAATCAGGAACATCCCTTGTATATCTAACGGATACGGGTTATTTTCCACAAAAGAATTTTGATATATTGCGAAATGCTACAGCTTACATTATTGAGGCAAATCATTCTTTAGATTTGTTATTAGATAGTAACAGACCTTGGACATTAAAAAGAAGAATTTTAGACGATCAAGGTCATCTTTCCAATGATGATAGTGCATTTCTTACCATTAATTTAGTGGGAGAAAACACAAAATTAATTATTCTTGCTCATCTATCAGAAGAATGCAACACCGAAGAAGATGCTTTGGCAGCTTACACGAACGTGTTCTTAGAACAAGGACTAATCATAGAAGATTTTGAAATCACTTGTGCAAGGCAAAATGAGCCGCTTGAAGAGATGTGCTTATAAATTCAAGATTTCATTTATTAATTTATCTGCTTAAAAACAAGACAAAAAAACACTTTTTAACTTTCAATTATAAAAAGAATGAAAGCGTATTATTTGATAATTTTTTAATTGTCATTTCTCATTTTTTGCGTTATAATGGTAAAGTGAAATAATCTTAAAAAAGACGAATCATTTATGGGAGGTTATTAATTTATGACAACAAAGAAAAACTTTGAATCAATGGATGGAAATCAAGCAGCGGCGTATTGTGCATATGCGTTTACAGAAGTTGCAGGAATTTATCCAATTACCCCTTCAACACCAATGCCTGAATTTACGGATATGTGGGCAGCTCAAGGCAAAAAGAATTTATTTGGAATGCCAGTAAAAGTAGTAGAAATGCAATCAGAAGCTGGTGCGGCTGGTACCGTTCATGGATCCTTGATTTCAGGAGCTTTAACAACCACTTTTACTGCATCACAAGGCTTGCTTTTAAAAATACCTAATATGTATAAAATTGCAGGAGAACTTTTACCAGGAGTTATCCATGTAGCAGCTAGATCTTTAGCAGCTCAATCCTTATCCATTTTTGGAGATCATCAAGATGTCATGGCCGCAAGACAAACAGGATTTGCTATGATCGCATCTGGTTCTGTTCAAGAGACAATGGATTTAGCAGGAGTTGCTCATTTGGCAGCCATTAAATCAAGCATTCCTTTCTTACATTTCTTCGATGGATTTAGAACAAGTCATGAAGTCAATAAAATTGAAGTAATGGATTATAAAGTATTTGATCGTTTGTTAGATAAAGAAGCGATTACTGCTTTTAGAAATCGTGGCTTAAATTCAAGTCATCCGGTTACAAAAGGTACAGCTCAAAACGATGATGTATACTTCCAAGCAAAAGAAGTACAAGAAAAATATTACACTCCTGTTCCAGATATCGTTAATGGGTACCTAAATGAAATTTCAAAAGTAACAGGACGCGATTACAAACCATTTACTTATTATGGTGCAGAAGATGCTACAGATATCATTATCGCAATGGGTTCTGTTACAGAAACCATGCACGAAGTAGTGGATTACAAAGTATCTCAAGGCGAAAAAGTAGGAATGATAGCTGTTCACTTATATCGTCCTTTCTCAGAAAAATATTTCTTTAATGTTTTACCAAAAACAGTAAAAAGAATTGCAGTACTTGACCGTACAAAAGAACCAGGATCTGCTGGAGAACCACTTTACTTAGATGTTAGATCCATCTTTTATGGAAAAGACTTTGAACCACTAATTCTTGGAGGAAGATATGGTCTTTCTTCTAAAGATACGACTCCTGCTCAAATTTTTGCAGTGTATGCTAATTTGTTAGGCGAAAAGAAAGATCGTTTTACCATTGGAATCGTTGATGATGTCAATTTCACAAGTCTTCCTGTCGAAGAAGCCCCTGATGTAACCGATCCAAATACAACAGAATTGTTATTCTTTGGATTAGGATCAGATGGAACCGTAGGAGCAGTTAAAAACATCTCTAAAATTATAGGAGATTATACCGATCTTTATGGACAAGCTTATGCATCGTATGACTCGAAAAAATCAGGTGGAGTTACCAGAATGCATCTTCGTTTTGGTAAAAACCCAATTCATTCTACTTATCTTGTTAATCATGCACATTTTATTTCTTGCTCACAAGAAAGTTATTTGTTCCGTTTTGATTTATTAAGAGGAATAAGACGTGGTGGTATTTTCTTGCTAAGTACAACGCAAGATCAAGATCATATCGTTGAATTCTTACCAAACGATATTAAAAGAATCCTTGCGAGAAAAGAAGTTAAATTCTATATTATAGATTCTTATAAATTAGCAAAAGAAATTGGAGAAATTAAACTAGTTTCTACCATTATGCAATCTGCTTTCTTTAAACTAAACGAACAAATTATGCCATTTGAAAAAGCACAAGATGCTATGAAATCATTTGCGAAAAAATCATTTGCTCGTAAAGGCGAAGACATTGTAAAAATGAATGTCGAAGCCGTTGATCGCGGAGCCGATGGACTTGTTCAAATTAAAGTAAATCCTTCTTGGGTATCGTTAGAAGATATAGTAGTTGTGGATGAAAAACGTCCTGCATTTGTAAAAAATGTAGCAGACGTTGTTAACGCTATTAAAGGATATGATTTACCAACATCAGCTTTCTTAGATTATGCAGATGGACATATTCCAAATGGAACAGCCGCATATGAAAAAAGAGGAGTAGCTGAAGAAGTATCCACATGGATTTCCGAAAACTGTATCCAATGTAATCAATGTGCTTATGCATGTCCTCATGCTTGCATTCGTCCTATTCTTGCAACAGAAGAGGAAGCTTTAAAAGCACCAGAGGGTACAGTTTGGAAAGATGCATTAGGAAGAGGACTTGAAGGATTAAAATATCGTATTCAAGTTTCCATCTTAGATTGTACAGGATGCGCAGTCTGTATTAATACCTGTCCTGCTAAATCAAAAGCTTTGGAACTAAAACCGATTATCGAACAAATCGAAAACAAAGAACATTTAAGAGCAGAATATCTATACAACGATGTTCCTACAAAAGTTCATTTAGTTGGTAAATCGACATATAAAAATGTACAATTTGAAAAACCATTGTTTGAATTTTCTGGGGCATGCGCAGGATGTGGGGAAACACCTTATATCAAATTTGTAACCCAATTATTTGGTGAAAGAATGGTAATAGCTAACGCAACAGGATGTTCTTCTATTTATGGAGCGTCTTTCCCAGCTTCACCATTTACAACCAACGATGAAGGAAGAGGTCCTGCATGGGCAAATTCTTTATTCGAAGACAATGCTGAATTTGGTTTTGGTATGATGATTGCTCAAGAAACCATTCGGGCTCGTTTGCAAAATCTAATCCTTTCTTCTTTGGATCAATTTAAAAACGAAAAAATCAAACCATTATTAACCGAATGGATTGAAAATCGTCAAAATGGAGATGTTACCTTAGCCATTGCCAAAAAATTAATTCCATTACTTGAAAGTGATTCTTCCAAATCCGCAAAAGACATTCTTGAATTAAAAGACTACCTTGTAAAACAATCCACTTGGATTATTGGTGGAGATGGTTGGGCTTATGATATAGGATATGGTGGACTTGACCATGTTATCGCAAATCAAGAAGACGTTAATATATTAGTATTAGATACTGAAGTATATTCAAATACAGGTGGACAATCTTCCAAATCAGCTCGTACTGGATCCATTGCTAAATTTACCGCTTCTGGAAAACCAGGAAAGAAAAAGGATTTAGCCTCTCTTGCGATGACTTATGAACATGTATATGTAGCAACCATTAGTCATGGAGCAAGTGCAACACAATTGTTAAAAGCGATGAAAGAAGCAGAATCCTATCCGGGACCTTCCTTAATTATTGCGTATTCTCCTTGTATTGCTCATGGAATTAATGGTGGATTAACCAATTCTCATCAACAAGCAAAACTTGCTACAGAATGTGGATATTGGCCAACATTTAGATATGATCCTCGTTTAATTGAACAAGGGAAAAATCCATTCCAACTTGATTCAAAAGAACCCGATTGGTCTAAATATCACGATTTCTTATTAAGTGAAAACCGTTATCAACAACTACTTTTAGTTAATCCAAAAGAAGCAGATGAATTATTAGAACTCAATTTAAAAGATGCAAAACGTCGCTATCAAATGTACAAACGATACTTAGCGATGGATTATTCGGATATTATTAAATAAAAATAGACTAAATTAGGGATGGCCCCTTTCAAAAGGAGCCATCTTTCTTTCAAATCTTCACAATTTAACCACGATTCAAATGTATAATAGTATTAACAAAAATCTTGAAAAAATGTTTTTAAAACAAGAGGATTTGTTATATAATATAAGAAAGTGTCAATTTTAGAAGGGGTTTGAGATTATGCGATTTATTACAAAAAAGACCGTACTACTATCTTTAGGAATTATATTACTTGTTGGAACAATTGTAGGAATTATCCTTATAACCGTTAATGGAAACAATACAACCACAACGGCTGATACAACTGTTACTGGAATTATGCCTACATTAAGCAATCCTGATGCAGTCTTTTTTTCTGGAGATACTTATGATGTCACTTATAGCGATATCTATGAAGAATTTAAAATAAATGACGGTATTAACCAATTATTATTTATGGTGGATACGGTTTTATTATCAGATTACTTAGATCAAGTCACACAATCTGAAATCGATTCTAAAATTAAGTATTTAACTTATGGAACGATTAATGACGATGAAATTGCAGACATTGAGCCTCAAGATAAACTAGATTATGAAAAAAATTATGATGAGAACATGTATTTGCTAGGCTATTCAGGAAATGAAAATACCTATGTTCGAATGGTTGTTGCAAAAGAAAATTATGCAATTGAAGCGATGACTTCTGAGGCAAACAGTTCTGAAACATGGTATGTTGGACCTTCTACGGTTGCAACTTCTTACACAAACGGATACTACGAAGATTTAAGTTCCATTAAAATCCGTTTTTTAAGTGAAACAGATGCAAAAAATGTATTAAAAGTATTTAATTTAGTTAGCATTGGTGGCACTCTTAAATTATATATTGGTGACAAACCCATTGATGAAGTCCCTTCTTCTAGTTTTACTGATATCAACACAAGAGAGTTATCTGAAGCAGAATTAGTTGATGCCTTCATTGATATGTATAATTATGTATATGAAGATTATCGTCTGCCACTAAGCAAAGCAGCTACTCTTTCAGAGTTAGATGCCATTGAAGATTTACAAATGGATTATACAGACCTTGCGTCTTCTAATACAAGTCTTGCAACGTTTATGTATCGTACTTTAGGATCAATTAATGCGTATAGTTTGGATGAAACATCTCCTCTTTACTACACTTATGCTCCTGTAAAATATTATGGAGAAAGCGATACAAGTTGTTATATGATTTTAAATTTATCGAGAACTATAAAAGAGGATTTATCAGATTTTTCAGGAGATGAAGCAGCTCTTAAAGGAATAATTGGCGCTTCCACTTACGATGAAATCTATCAAGATAAAATAGATACATCCATTTTAACAAGTGGATTTGTATCTTCAAGAGTTACGGATTTACGCGCTTTAAATAATTTAGTAATTTACGATTATTATTTGGGAATTGATTATCAAGCAGTAGATGTTGATTACATAACGAACAAAGCAGGACATTTAACACAAGTAGCATCTTTTGGAGATGAATACACCATTACTGCCGATGAACTTTTAACGTTTGCTTTAAACAAAAACGCAGCCCTATATGCGCTTTATGCCGCACAAGTTGCAGTAGTTATGGATGCTTACTTTAGCGAAGTATATTGTACAGATACTTCGGTTGTATGCAATTACGATTTAAGCGAAAATGAATCAGCAAAAGTAGTAGAACACCGCGCAACTCTTGAAGAACTAAGAACCTCTTTTGAAGAAAGCTATTACGTGTACTACTATACCTTTGATGAATATATTTACTTAGCATATGGTGCTAAAACAGAAACAGAAATGATTGAAAAATATTATGTAAAATCAACACTTCAACCTTATCTAATCTATGATGAACTTCAAAAAGATGATTGGTGGTTACTAACTGATTATTTATATGATTTAATTCAAGATTATTATGACAACTATTTTAGCCTTAATGTGGAACATTTACTAATTTTTGTTGACCGCGATGAAAATGGTTCACCAGATGATTATCAAGAATTTTTACTTGGATTAACAGATCAAGTAGCCTATGATGCTTTATTGTCTGATTTTCATGATACCATCCAAACCTATTTAGATGCTTCAGAAGATAACACGTTTGCCTCATTAATTTCTACTTATAATAAAGCAAAAAGAACAGATCCAATTTGGGGTATTTTTAAAAGTTATGGATTTAATCTTCTAACTGAAAATTTATCAGCTTCAGAATCTTTAAATTACTTAAATTCAGTCGATACCTATGAAACCCCATTTGTAGACGGACTAATTTCTGCTTATAACACCTATAATTTAACCGAAAACAAAACAAAAACATTTATGTATGTTGATGATTTAATTCAAACCACATATGGCGTTCACTTATTATACGTACAAAAAGGAACAGATTTTGTAAAACCATCAGCTAAATTTACGATGACCTATGATACAGAAGGATTACCTAACTATACAGCAGGAACAGATAACACAGAAAACGTTCCTTCAATCGAACAATTAAAAGTATATTCTGAGTATCGTTTTTATGAGATTATCTATGGAACATCAACAGACCTTGAAGAGACTTATGGAATAACCGTTCCTAGAATACCAGTTGCTGTAACAAACGCGATGGAAGCCTATTTTACGACACTACACGATTCAATGTATGTCGTTGGGTACTTAAATATTATTGTAGCAGATAAATTAATGGCTGGAACGTTCTTAAACCAAGATACAACTTACTGTAATGTTACAGATGCTAATTTAAAGACATATATTGCTGAAATTAAAGACATCTATTTTAATCAAGTATTTCAAAATTTAGATACAATTAGTGAATAATTTAACATAACAAATAGGGCGAGCTAGAAAAGACTCGCACTTTTGTTTGGAGGCACTTTATGCAAGATAAACTAGAAGCTGAAATCATTGTTAAAACATCGATTTGGATTATGCTTTTAAATGGATTTTTGGCAGTCATTAAGATTATCGCTGGAGTATTAGGAAATTCAACGGCGATGATTTCGGATGCCGTCAATTCAATAAGTGATGTACTCACCAACCTTGTCGTGATGATTTCAGGGAAATTCTCTCGTAAAGGAATCGATGATTCTCATCCATATGGTCATGAAAAATTTGACAGTATGGTTTCCGTCTTATTAGGAGTTGCGATTATTATTACCGCATTTGAAATTGGGAAAGCAGCAGTAATCATAATTTATAACTATGCTGTTTATGGAGATGAGATTACACCCCCTAAATTAATTGCTTTAATCGTCGCGATTTCAACCATTGTTATAAAAGAAGGAATGTATCGTTTTACTAAAATAAATGCAAAGAAATCAAGATCCTCTTCCTTAAATGCTCAAGCATTAGATCATCGTTCAGATGAACTTGCAAGTTTTGGAGCAGTAATTGGAATTGGAGGCTCCATGCTAGGTGTTGCTTTTTTAGAACCGGTCGCCTCTATCGTCATTTGTTTCTTTGTATTAAGAGTTGGGTTCCAAATTATAAAAGTAGGATTCAGTCAAGTTGTAGATCAATCCGCAGACGAAGAAATCATTTTACAAATTAAAAAGATTGTTTTGGATAATCCTCAAGTAAAAGGACTCGATGATTTAAAAACCAGAATGTTTGGGATGAAACTTTACGTGGATTTAGAAATATCAGTGGATCAGAGTTTATCTATTCTAGAAGCGCATAAAATAGCGGACATGATACATGATCAAATAGAAGAATTAGTACCTGATGTAAAGCACTGCATGATTCATGTGAACCCCCACGAAGAATAATTAAATTATGAAAGATTCTGAGGAATGTGTAAACAGTGACACATTCCTTTTTCTTTTTTTATAAAATTTCATTTTTTCTAAATTAAATCTATTGAAATCGCTAACATGTTTTGATATAATGAATAGGTAAACGGTTACGGCCAAAAAAATATAGGAGGAAAAAATGAAAAAGAAAGCGTTTGTATTTGTGTTAGCAATACTTCTTGGATTTGGACTTGTTGCTTGTAATGAAGTCACAACGACCACTACAACTAGTGGAACGACTACAACAACTACTACGACTCAAACAACAACAACGACAACGGCAACACCTTTCACAATTGCTTTATCTGGATTGACAGAAGTTGGCTTTTTGGAAGAAGATGTCATTTATTCAGGCGAATATTTTGATCTTTTAGAAGGTGTACATGCCTATGGATCAGATAGCGTCGATTATAAAAATAATATTTTATTCCAAAGCGACGATGCTGCATGTCAAATAGCAGATAAACAATTAATGGCTTCATCTGCTAAAACTTGCTCAGTAGTATACACGGTTGTAATAAACAGTGTTATGGCTAGAGCAACACGGTTAATTAAGATTACAGCCACCCCAAATGTTATGGAATTTACTGAAACCACACTTTGGGACAATGAATTACTGTTTGGAACGGATTATACAGTAGAGGCAAAACTTACAAAAGATGCTGTTGCCAATGAATGGTATTATTGGACTGACATTTCAACAGTTGCTTTAAGCGTCGAAAATGACTCTCTTGTCATGGATCAAGAAGCCATGGGAGGAAATGATTATTCTTTACAAGCTAAAGTAATGACAGACATCGCTTTAGAAGCAGCTCGTACTTACAAAATTACAATGACGATTGATTCAGAAGTCGCGCGATACATCAATATCGTAGTTAAAGCGCAAAATGCTGATGCAGGATATGATGATGACTATCCTAATATTCTTGAACTACAAGCTGGAGTTCATGATTATGAAATCATATTTGTTGCGCCACAGGAAATTCTTCATTTAAACATTATGACAGGTAATGTTGAACTAGAAACAGACTTTGGATATTTAAAATTTTCAAATTTTGTTATTTATGAGGGACCAATCGTAATTGAATATACAGAATTAGAAGATTTCTTCACAAATGTAGATGTAGCAGCAGAAACAAGTATTGAATACAATTCGACAACGGATTCGAATTATGTAAGAGAATTTTATTATTGGGATGAATCTGATGGCGATCTTATGAGTGGCGAAGTAACGGCCGATGGAATTGATGTTACAGTCATTACAGCTGCACCTCATGATTATGGCATTCAATTACAATGGAATGATATGAACAAAGCCGGAGTAGCTTTAAAAATAGATGCCAATTACAAATTAACAATGAGCGTAAATGCCGAAGTTGCTAGAACAATGGTTGTTTCAGTAACGGGAAATGCAAATGCTCTTCCTATCTCAGGAACTCAAAGTTATAGTTTGGTTGCTGGAGACAATGAAATAGTATTAGAATTTGTATCGTTATATGATTATTTCTTTATGAAGATATTCTTTGGAAATTATGGCGATTTAACTCAAACAGGTTTATTTTCAATTACAGATCTGAAACTATACGAAGAAGCTGGCGCAGTTGCTCCTCCTGATCCGGTAGATGATGGATCAATTATTGGAAACGTATTTGGAACACCTCTTAATGTTAACGAAGAAGCACTGGCAGTTGAAAGTGTTGATATTGGATTCTTATTTGCATCAGAAGAAACAGTTGAAATTCCAGTAAACACATTCTTCTTATGGTATGGATTTGAAGCTTCAGGATGGTTTACTTGGGGAACTTATCCAACCTTAACAGGCGATGTTACAGACGGAAAAGTTAATCTAGATATTACTCAAAATGGACCTGAATTCTATTCTACTCAACTTAAATACATTGGTGATAATCTTTATGTTAATGTAGATTATTCACTAAGCTTTATAGTTTACTCAGAAATTGCAAGAACAATTAATGTTCAAGTTAAAAATGCTGCATTTAATGCAAGTACAATTAACGAAGATATCGTATTAACAGCGGGATATAATTTAGTTGAACTCCCATTTACCGCTGAATTTGATACATTCAATATGCAAATTAATTTAGGTACTTTTGCAGATGATTTATCTGATATTGGAACTCTTTCTTTTGAAAGATTTATGGTTTCAAGACCAGTTGAAGAAGTAGTTGGATATATCGATAATGGCGATTTTGAAACTACTCAAGTATTTGGAGGAGAAAACGCACTCGGTTGGGCATTATGGACAAGTACAGGCGCAGATTGGCTAGAAGTTGATCAACCTGAATATCTTGGTACTCAAGTAATTGATGGTGGAGTTTTAACTGCAGTTACTACACAAACAGGACATGCATTATGGGCATGTCAAATTCAATACAATCACGAAGAAGATAATATGACAGTTGGAGCAGTTTATAAAGTTGAATTTGACGTAAACAGTACTGTTGCAACAACAATTGGAGTTCAATTAAAAGCTGCAAGTGATGCTGGAAATAAAGATGTTATTGTTTCGCTTGAAGTAGGAGACAACCATGTCACAGTATATTATGTTGCAACTCAAGCTCAATTTAGATTATTTATGTTACTAGGATTAACAGATCCTTCAACACTAATATTTGACAACTTTAAATATTCACAACCAATTGCTCCAGTTGAAGAAGTAGCACCTTATCCTTTTGAAGCAATTGCAAACGTAAATGGAGAAGCATTAGCCTTTAACCCAGAACCAATTCCTGCAGATACCTTTATTTTATGGTATGGAATCGCAGATTGGTTTGGTAGTTGGACTGAACTTCCAGAACTTACAAGTATCTATGAAGATGATTCTGTTAAATTAGATATTACTAAAACTGGATCACCTGAATTCTGGGGAATCCAAGTGAAATACAAGAGTGGAGAAATTCAATTTGGTGGAGATTATATCCTCAAATTAAATGTGAATGCTGAAGTCGCAAGAAAAGTATCCATTCAAGTAAAAGATAATACGTTTGGTGGAGTTATGACTGAATTCATAGTAGACTTAGTAGCCGGAGATAACGCATTAGAATTACCATTTAGAGCTGAAAATTCATCATTTGGTCTACAAATCAATATGGGAACATTTGACACACTTGATGAAGGTTTAATCGAAGATGGCTTATTCGTATTTAGTGCATTTGAATTAGAAAGAGTACAATACGAAGGCTT